>JAFSZW010000568.1 GCA_017458865.1 Clostridia bacterium | reverse complement strand
TATAACATGAGTGGACAGGCCGTTAACCTGAAAGGTTACGGCCTTTCTGATAACATAAAGAAACCGAGAAAATGGGCCTTTCCCAACCTGACCATTGAAAACAACAGTTATCTGGTCATCTACTGCGACAAGACGCAGACCAGCAAAAAGGGCGTTTATACCTTCACCGATTTCAATCTGAAACAATCCGGTGAGACGATCGTCCTCTCATCGCCGGAGGGGAAAATCCTCGATAAGATCGTCGTTCCCCAGCTGTATGATGACACCTCATACGGCCGCACACTCGGCCAGGCAGGCCTTTTCTACTACAGCCAGCCGAGTCCGGGCGAACCGAATGGCCAGGGCTTCGTTGGATACTCAGAGCCGCCTTCCTTCCTCGTGTCCGGCGGCATCTACGAGCGGCCGCTCGAGGGGAATGCCGGCGTCACGCTGTCCGTGCCCGTAAACTGCGTGGTCCGCTATACCACGGACGGGACGGATCCGACCGTATACTCGGAAAAGTATACGGAGCCCATTACCATTGAACGCAATACTGTGGTACGCGCCCGCGCTTTCCAGGACGGCCTTGAGCCCTCCCAGGTGGTCTCATCCACCTACCTGATTTCCGTCTACCATACCATGCCGGTGGTTTGCATTACAACCGACCCGGATCACCTCTACAATGAGGAATACGGCATGTTTGCAGACGGTCCGAATATCGACCGCGAAAACACGGATCCGCCGTGGAAGAAAGCCACATACTGGCAGAAAAACACGTTTACCGGCTGGATAGAATACTACGACCTTGAAGGGCGCCAGTGTGTCTCCCAGGGCATGTCCTTCCGCGTGATGGGCCAGTATTCGCTCGATATGCCGCAGAAGAGCCTGTACGTCAAGGCGGACAGCCAGTTCGGCAAGCCGACCTTCGATTACGCTTTCTTTGATGACCGTCCGTTTACAAGCTATGCCAGCATCGTGCTGCGAAACGGCGGACAGGACGGCCTGTATACCAGGGTCATAGACGGCATGCAGTCAAGGCTCATTGATGAGAGCGGCAGCTCCGTCGTCTGTCAGGCATGGAAGCCGGTCATCGTGTATATCAACGGCGAATACTGGGGCCATTACAACCTGCGTGAGCGCGCCGGATACAAGATGATTGCCCAGCACGAGGGGTGGGCCAATGCGGATGATCTGGATGTGCTTGAATCCAACGGTACAAGCCATACACAGGTCAACCACGGCTCAAACGAGGACTACAAGGATCTGGTCGCCTATGTTGAAAGTCATGATCTGGCGAACGATCCCGAGGCATATGCCTATGTCTGTTCAAAGGTGGATGTCGACAACATGATCGACTATTTCATCTTTGAATCCTTCTTCGGCAATACGGACCCCGGCAATATCCGCTTCTACCGGAATGCCAAGTCCGGGGACGGCAAGTGGCGCTACCTCTTCTATGACTCCGACTGGGGATTTTTCAACGTCACCGTCAGCGGGACCAAGATTTCCGGCGGCGTGTCCTATGTGCTCAATGAAAAGGGTATGGGCTCGCAGAAAATCAAGTCGAACGTCCTGATCCGGAACCTCATCAAGCACCCTGAGGTGCGGGAGAAGTTTCTGCGCCGGTACGGAGAGTTCTACCGGACCATCTTCACGACCGAGCACCTGACCTATCTGTTCAACTCCATGATCGTCGAAATCAAGCCGGAGATGACGCTGCACATGCAGCGCTGGGCTGCACTGGTCGACAAGAAGATCTCCTTTGACCAGCCAAAGAACGCGGACGGCGGCTACAACTACTGGGTTACCCGCTGCGAACGCATGCTGACCCGTATTTTCCCCAGACGTCCCTACTATATTTACAATGACATTCAGAGCTATTTCAATCTGAGCGACAGCCAGATGCTTGAATACCTGGGTCCCCGCCTGGGTGTGGAATAGCATGACAAGATTCAGATACCGTCTAGCAAAAGCAGGAGGATATTATGCGCAGTATTATCAACGATGTGTCCGTCACAGATTGGTTTGACCAGCAGATGGTTGCCCTGACCCCGCTCAAAATGGTGATTGCCCTCGGGTTTGGGTTCCTCGTTGGCCTGATTATCGCCCTTGTCTACCGGAAAGCCTTCCGCGGGGTGCTCTTTTCCCCGTCCTTTGCGACCACGCTCATCATGCTCTGCATGATCACCACGCCGGTCGTCATGTGCATCAAGAGCAATATCGCCCTGTCCATGGGCATGGTCGGCGCCCTGTCCATCGTCCGTTTCAGGACCGCCGTCAAGGACCCGCTGGATACCGCGTACATGTTCTGGTCCCTGACCATGGGCATTCTGCTGGGTGCCGAGCTCTACACGATTGCGCTCGTTGTCGTGTCCGGCATTTCCGTCGCCATGCTGCTCCTGGCCTTTTTCCGTCTGCGCACGCCGAACACCTATCTGCTGGTCGTGCACTATGATGAGTACGCCGAGAATGAGGTCATGGACTTTGTCCGGCGCATCAAGGTGCAGCGTCTGCGCAGCAAAGCCGTCACGCCGGGTGGTGTTGAACTGACCGTGGAAGTCCAGCTGAAGGAGCGCTTTGACATCGTCAATAAGATGCTGGGCACCGAGGGCGTCCACAACGCCACGCTGATCGCCTGCCAGTCTGAGGCAGGGAACTGAGCCGTATGCCCAGTGTCCGAAAGATCCCCCTCCGGCATGAGCTGAAATTCCTCATCACCCCTGCTGAGCTTGGAGTGCTGCGCTCCATCATCTCCCCGCTCATGCAGCATGATCCCAACGGGGGACCCACCAATGAATACCTCATCCGTTCACTCTATTTTGATACCATCAATGATGACGCGCTCGAGGAGAAGATTGCCGGTGTCGGCAACCGTAAGAAATACCGGATCCGCATTTACAATTTCAGCGACAAAGTGATCAAGCTTGAGTGCAAGAGCAAGTACGGCGATCTCATCTCCAAGCAGTCCGTCTCCATTCCGAGGGATCTTGCAGACCAGCTCATCGCCGGTGACCCGGAAGGCCTGCAGCGCATGCGGCATCCGCTCCTCCACGATGTGTTCAGGGAGATGCGCACGCGCCTTTTGCGCCCCGCGGTCATTGTCGACTACGTCCGTGAGGCGTATATCATGGATGCGGAGGAGGTACGCATCACCTTTGACAAACAGATTCGCACCGGTCTCAATTCCATTGATATGTTCAATGCGGCAATCCCCACCTATCCCGTTTTTGACGACCCTGTTGAGGTGCTTGAGGTCAAGTTCGATGAATTCCTGCCCTCCTACCTCCAGAGCGTCCTCAGTTCCGTCACCGCCCAGCGGAGCGCCGTCAGCAAGTACACCTGGTGCCGGCGCTATGAAAACAGGGAATACTGAACCAACAGCGTCTGCAGCGGCAGACGCTTTCCATTCTTTTCTGTGAGGTGCATTATGACAATAACCGGCCGACTCCTGCTCATCATAGATGACAGCCCCCTCTCCCCGCTCCCCCAGGACACCATGACCCTCATGAGCGGGGATGAGCACGAATACCTCAGTTCCCTCCTGCAGCGGCTCATGGACTCGCAGGATACCGCTCAGGCCAAATTCATTCCGTCCCTCGGCTCCGAGGGCAACTACGGCCTCGGCGATCCCGGGGCCATTCCGGATGAGGAGCTGCTCGCCAGCATGCAGGCCTATTTCCTTGAGTGCATGCGCAGCAAATCAATAGAGCTATCCAACTGCGATATTCTCTTCCTTCACGCACGGGATGAGTCATCTGATTATCTTGCCGTCCTCATGCTCCCCTACCGCGTCGCGCCGGCGCACACCTTTTCAAAGGACGATCAGGGGACCCGTGCAGAGCTTGTTGGCACCTACCACCTGCCTCAGAGCAGCGCCAGCGTGCCCGGCATGGTCCTGCGCAAGTCAGACTCTCTCTGCTATATCCATGATACGCCCGTCCAGAGCAGCGGCGAAAAGAAACGCCTGTTCCGCGACCTGCTTTATACCTTTGAGGAAAAGAAAACGGTCAAGGAGGTCGTCAAGGCCGTTGAGCATACCGTCAAGGCGGTTGCGCCCGAGATGCCGCCCGAGGAGCAGACCACCCTGGTCAAGCAGGCACTGAGCACCAGTATTGAGGAATCCGGCGCAATAGACATCGGCATCATCAGCGAGGCCCTGTTCCCGGATGCGCCGGACCAGGGCGAAATCTTCACCCAGCAGATGACCGAGTATGGCATCCAGGAAATCACCCCCGTTCCAAAACCCCAGATGCTCCCGTCCCTTGACAAGATGACCATCTCAACGGATAACGGCATTACGATTTCCCTGCCCCTTTCAGTCGCTCAGGACGCATCTGCCTTCGAAATTACGGATCACCCGGACGGCACTCATTCGATCACCATCCGCCATGTCCAGAAGATCCGCACCCGCTGACAAACGTTGACACATGGAATCGCGGGGGCTAAACTGTCAGGCATGCAGGTTTTTGACTTTGCTCCCTTATAGCCGCATCTGCGTGTCTTATCCGGCATTTTATGCCCGTCACAGACATCCGGAGACCATTTCCCGTAAACCAGGAGGAACAAAATGGCTTTTGCTCATTTGCATATGCACAGCGAATACAGTCTGCTGGATGGCGCCAACCGCATCGGTGCCATGCTGGACCGGGTGCAGGCGCTCGGAATGGACGCGTGCGCCATTACGGACCATGGAGCGCTGTACGGCGTCATCGACTTCTATACCGAGGCAGAAAAGCGCGGCATCCATCCGGTCATCGGATGTGAGCTGTACCTCTGCCCCAACATGGATGACAAGACAGCACAGAACGGTCCCCGTGCGACCTCCCACCTCATCGTCCTGTGCGAAAACCAGCAGGGATATCAGAACCTCATCAAGCTGGTCAGTGAGAGCTTTATCCGGGGCTATTACTACAGGCCGAGAGTCGATCTGGATGCCCTCAGGAAGTACCATGAGGGGCTTATCGCGTCATCTGCCTGTCTTTCCGGCAGGGTAGACCAGCTGCTGCTTGACGGGCGGTATACGGATGCCGTCAGTCACGCGAAAGAGATGGAGGAGATTTTCGGGAAAGGCAATTACTTCATCGAGCTCATGGATCACGGCCTGCCGGATCAGAAACGGGTTCTGCCGCTTCTGATCAGCCTCGCCAGGGAGACGGATATTCCGCTCATTGTCACCAATGACTGCCATTACCTGACGCGGGATGACGCAGAGGCACAGGAAGTGCTCATGTGCATCCAGACCGGCAAGAATCTTGACGATGATAATCGCATGCGCATGGAAACTGACCAGCTCTACATCAAGAGCGAGGCCGAGATGCGCACCATTTTCCCGGAACTTGGGGATGCCATAGAGCGCACCGAGGAAATCGCCAAACGCTGCCACGTCTCGTTCACCTTTGGCGAGACAAAGCTCCCCAGATTCCCGACAGAAAACGGCGAATCCAGTGAGGAAATGCTGCGGCGTCTGTGTGAGGAAGGGCTTAATCAGCGCTATCAGCCGGTCACGGAGGAAGCCCGGACACGCCTTGATTATGAGCTCTCCGTCATCTCAAGAATGGGCTATGTCGACTATTTCCTCATCGTCTGGGACTTCATCCATTACGCCCGGACGCGCGGCATCGTCGTAGGCCCCGGGCGCGGCTCCGGCGCAGGTTCCATTGTCGCCTACTGCCTGTCCATTACCCAGCTGGACCCGCTCAAGTACAGCCTTCTCTTTGAACGCTTTCTGAATCCTGAGCGCGTGTCCATGCCGGATATCGACGTCGATTTCTGCTATGAACGCCGGCAGGAAGTCATCGACTACGTCGGCCAGAAATACGGAACTGACCATGTCAGCCAGATCATCACATTCGGAACCATGGCTGCCCGCGCCGTCGTGCGGGATGTCGGCCGCGTGCTTGGCTACCCGTTCAATGAGGTCAACGCGCTGACCAAGCTCATCCCCTATGAACTCGGCATGACGCTCGATCGGGCGCTAGATGTCTCGCCCGATCTCAAGCGGATGTACAACGAGGACAGTCGCGTCCGCCGCCTGATGGACATGTCGAAAAAGCTGGAAGGTCTTCCCCGTCATACCTCCACGCACGCGGCCGGTGTTCTCATTACCGATAAACCGCTCACTCAGTACATTCCGCTTCAGCGGAATGATGATGTCATCACCTCCCAGTACCCAATGGGCACCATAGAGAAGCTCGGCCTGCTCAAGGTGGACTTCCTCGGCCTCAGGACCCTCACCGTCATCAGGGATGCCCTGGCGCTCCTTAAAGAGAATGGCATCAACATGAACAGCCTCGACATTCCCATGGATGATCCCGCAGTGTATGAGATGATCTCAAACGGCGAAACAGACGGCGTCTTCCAGCTCGAATCCGCGGGTATGCGCTCGTTCCTGTCAAACATGCGTCCCCAGAACTTTGAGGACATCATCGCCGCCATTTCGCTGTACCGTCCCGGCCCCATGGAGTCCATTCCAACATACATCAACAACCGCAAGGAACCCGATAAGATCGTCTACCTGCACAAGCGCCTTGAGCCCATTCTTTCCGTTACCTATGGCTGCATCATCTACCAGGAGCAGGTCATGCAGATCGTTCGCGATCTCGCCGGCTATTCCTACGGACGCAGCGACCTCGTACGCCGGGCGATGGCCAAGAAGAAGCACGATGTCATGGCCAAGGAACGGGATATCTTCATCAACGGTCTGGTCGAAAATGGCGAGGTCATCGTCCCCGGCTGCCTGCGCAACGGCGTATCGGAGGAGGTCGCCTCAAAGCTCTTTGATGAGATGACCGCCTTCGCATCCTACGCTTTCAACAAGTCGCACGCGGCTGCCTACGGCGTCGTCGCCGTGCAGACCGGCTGGCTCAAGTGTCATCATCCGGTTCAGTTCTTCGCGGCCATTCTGAATTCCGTTGTAAACTCGACCGACAAAATGGCCGGATATCTCGAATACTGCCGTTCCAGCGGCATTCCGATCCTTCCGCCGGACATCAACAAGAGTCAGCGGACATTCTCCGTCGACGATTCCAACGGAAAACCCGGCATCCGGTTCGGTCTGGGGGCGATCAAGTCCTGCGGGGAGCGCGCGATCGATTCCATCATCAATGAGCGCCGCCTGGCGGGGCCCTATACGGACATCTACAATTTCTGCTCCCGCATGAGCTCAGACCTCGTCAACAAGCGCGCCGTGGAATCCCTTATTCTCTCCGGTGCCTTTGACTGTACCGGCGCCAACCGTGCGCAGCTGTTTGCTGTCTATGAGCGCGCACTGGACGGTGCATCAAAGAACAGGCGCAGCATCATCAGCGGACAGATCTCGCTGTTTGATGACAATACCGTTGATGATCTGACGCCCGTCCTGCCGGACATTCCGGATTTCGAGACCCGCGAGCGGCTCTCACTCGAGAAGAGCGTTACCGGCCTGTACATCTCCGGCCATCCGCTCAGCGACTACACGGCCTCCCTGTCAAGGCTCTCGTTCAGCAGCGCAAAAATTGCGGAGCTTGAAGATCTGCCGGATCACGGCGTTTCCATGGACTCAACGCCGGTCAGCATCGGCGGGCTGCTTGAGGAAGTCCGTCAGAAAGCAACGCATAAGGGGTCACTCATGGCCTTTGCGCGGCTTGAGGACATGACCGGCAGCGTTGAGCTGATCATCTTCCCCAAGACCTTTGAACGCATTTCGTCCATGCTGATTGATGACTCCGCTGTCGTCATCCAGGGCACCCTTTCCGTGCGCGAGGATGAATCCCCCAAGATTTACGTGGACAAAATCGCACCTCTGATGTCAAATGCCGAGGTTTCAAAGCTCGGCAGCGCAATCGCGCCGGATCCGGCCACACAGGCATCCATGGCCTCTGCACCCGCCTATGAGCCGAATGATCTGACGCCGAAGACAAGCGCCAACGGATGGGCAGAGCCAATAGACGCTGCCCCTGCCGGCGCGCCGGCAGCGCAGACTTTGCCGCCCGCCGAGCCTGTCCTTGATTCGGATGGCCGCCCGATGCGTCTTTGGCTGTCCCTCCCGGACGAAAGCGCCATTGCATTCATCAAGCCGGTGCTTGCCGGTTACCCCGGTGTCACGGACGTCATGCTGTACATCCAGAATACGAAAAAGATTCTGAAAGCGCCGGAGCATCTCCGCGTCAATCCGACAGATACGCTCAGAACAACGCTGGTCGATATTCTGGGCCAGAAGAGCGTCGTGCTCAAGGCATGAGCAATGCGGCATTTCTGACTTCAGTCAAAAAAACATTGACAGCACTGATTGCACGTGCTAGATTATTACCCGATCCAAACGATGAGGAGTACAAACATGTTCGAAATCAACATTTCCCCGGAATGGCAGGATGCAATCCACAAAAGGAGTTCTGTCCGGAAATATACCGGCAATCCGACGGATGAACAGCTTTCCCGGCTTGGCGTTCTGTGCAAGAAACTGACCTGGCAGGGCATTACCGTCCGGATGTTCCGCGGCCCCGGTCTCAAAAGCGTCATCAAGGGCACCAATGTCTACGCTGTAATTGTTGCCAAGAACGGCACCCCGCCTGAGATGGAGGGGTACATGGGCGAGGCACTCGTGCTTGAGGCGACCGCCATGGGCCTTGGCACCTGCTGGCTCGGCGCCGGCTTCAATGCCGATATCGTGAACAAAAATGTGAATCTGCAAAACGACGAACAGATTCACTGCGTTATCGCTATCGGTCAGGCCTCTCTGCCGGCATTCAACCCGAAACGCCGCTCTATTCAGCAGTTATGCAAGAAGAGCGAGGATGAGGTCAAAAACCTCGGCCCCTGGCAGCTGACTGCCGTTGAAAACGCCCGTCTGGCACCCAGCGCCATCAACCAGCAGCCTTGGAAGATCGAGGTGGATACCAACAGCATCAGCATTCTGGAACGTACCGTCCTGATCCCCAAATATGCGGGAATTGACCGCGGCATCTGCATGCTGCACGCAGCTGTCGGCGCCGCATCAAAGCGCCATACCGGCGTCTGGAAAAAGCAGGAAGACGGCTACATGATGAAGGCATAATTGATGGAGACACCGCCCGGTGTCTCCTTTTTCGTCTCTTCGGTTTTGGTCGGCGCATCTCTGATTACAAATGTAGTTTTGAAAACTACATCATGTCATTATAAACTTGACAGATCATTATAACCGCTGTATACTTAAGTCGAATCGGCAACCCGATTCAATCCATATTTGGAGGATTTTCTTAATGGAACAATACCATATTCTGGTAGACAGCTGCTGCGATCTCTCGCCTGAACAGATTGAACTCATGCATGCGAGTGTTGCGCCGCTGACGATAACCATTGACCAGAGGGAATATGTGGACAACGGAACCGTCGATATTGTGCCATATCTTGACGCAATGAAAGCCTCCCCGCTTCCGGCACGCTCCGCCTGCCCATCCCCTGAGCTTTACATGAATGACATGCTGAAATCAGACGGTGACTGCTTTGTCGTGACACTGTCCAGCCGTCTCTCAGGTTCATATAATTCCGCCGTACTCGGCCGGGAGATGGCCCTTGAGGTCAATCCCCAAAAGCGCATCCATGTCTTTGACAGTGAAAGCGCCAGCGCCGGTGAAACCCAGATTGCCATGCTCATTCATGATCTGATCTCATCCAAACACTCTTTTGACGAGATCGTCACCATCGTAAACAAAAAGATTGAGGGCATGCGCACCCTGTTCGTCCTTGATTCCCTTGAGAATCTGGTCAAAAACGGGCGTATTGCCAAGACAGTCGCCGCCATTGCCAATGTCCTTTCCATCCGCCCGGTCATGAGTGATGATGACCACGGCGGGATAAAGATGGTCGGAAAAGGACGCGGCATCAAGGGCGCGCTCGCGCAGATGGTGGAAACCATCCGCAAGCAGACCGACCATCTGGCTGCCCATTCAAAGCGTCTGACCATCTCCTACTGCAACTGCCTTGAACGTGCGGAGCATGTTCGTGAGATGATCTGGCAGAAATGCCCGGCCATTGGTGAGATCATCATGACGCCGACCTCTGCCCTCTCATCCATGTACGCCTATGACGGCGGTATCGTCGTAGCCTTCTGATGACTTCCCAGCCCCGATTAAGCGTCCGCCGCGCACCGACCATGGATAACACGGTCCTTTGGAAAGGCGGTTCAAATCTGTCTCCCATTTCAAATGGGGTCTGAATGTGCCCCTCCGGAACATCTCTCGGTGACCGCTAAAACGGTTGTCTCAATCCCAGTTTTGCCGGC
>JAFSZW010000567.1 GCA_017458865.1 Clostridia bacterium | reverse complement strand
TCGATCATCCGCTGGATCTCGTCCTCATCTTTGTAAAGACGGGCACCGTCTACGGCTGCAGAACCCACGATGGGCACAATCTTTCCGCGATGCTCCATCAGGCGGATTGTGAACTGGCTCGGCCAGAACTTGTCAATGCCGATCTTCCCGTCTTCCAGCTTGTCAGCCAGAACAGCCACACAATCCTCGGTGTCATCAAATTCCACCAGCGGCACATCCACATTCCCCTTGAGGGCAAAGAGACGATTGGCAAACAGGCATACCTCGCCGTTTTCCTTCACCAGCAGTGCCAGCATGCGCTCACCCGGCTGAATCCATCTGCCGGTCAGATAAAACACAGATGCCGGCGAACTGACGAGCATCTGTGAAATGCCCAGCGTATGCATGCCGGAGATCACTTTTTGAATGCGATTCGTATTCATGATAAGCCTCACTTTCATTTGCTTTGGCATAGGACATTTTACCGCCACGCATGCAAAAAAGCAACCCCGCAAGCGGGGCTGCAAAAAGGTTCGAATCTCTGATAACCGATCAGGCGTTCTCAAAATGATACGCCGTCTGAGACAGGTACATATCGCCTGCCTTCAGCACCGGGGACGGGAAATTGTCATGATGGATGGCATCCGGCCAAACCTGGGTCTCAAGACAGACCGCCTCGCGCCTGCCGATAGGACCGTACTTGCCCTGCCGTTCTGTCAGGCCATTCGCACTGTAGAATTGAACGCCCGGCAGGGTCGTGCAGCACCACATGGTAATGCCGGTTTCCGCACAGCTCAGCTTTGCAGCCGTCTTCCATGCTGCCGGATCTGACAGGCAGAAATTATGATCGTAGACGTTTCCAGCGCGCAGCTGCGCATCCGGCTGCTGGATATCCGTGCCGATCTTCTTCGAATGCGTGAAGTCAAACGGAGATCCTTCCATATTCATGAGTTCACCCGTCGGCAGGCAGTTCTCATCGTTGACACAGAACTGGCGTGCAAAGATCTGAAGCTCATGATCCATTACGCTGCCGGATCCTGCCAGATTGAAATAGCTGTGGTTCGTCGGATTGAACAGCGTATCCTTATCCGATACGGCACTGTATGAGATGTGCAGCGTATTGTCATCATCCAGACGGTAACGGACCGTAAAGTTCAGATTTCCGGGATACCCTTCCTCACCGTCCGGGCTCATGCCGCTGAACACCAGCTCATCACCGACAACGGCCGCTTTATAAACCTTCTTGTCAAAGCCGATCGTGCCGCCATGCAGATGATTTCCCCGGTCATTGAGCACAAGGGAATACTGCTTACCGTTAAGCTCAAAAGAACCCTTGCCGATCCGGTTGCCCACCCGGCCGATAAACGCGCCCAGGAAACCACCGTTTTCCTCGTACTCCGCCACCGTCTTGTAACCGAGGACGACATCAACCGGCCTCGACCACTTATCAGGGACAATCATTGACTGAATCGTGCAGCCATAATCAAGAATGTTCACGGACATTCCACTGTTGTTTTTAAGTGTGTACGCTGTTACCTGCTGACCTGCCTTTGTTGTGCCAAACAGGCTGGTTTCATACTTCAAGTTCAATCCTTCCTTTCATGATTTAATCCGTCCGCCAGACAGCCGGACGCAATCCTTTATGAAACGGTTGTAATGTACCATGAAACGCACAGGATGTCAAACGTGCCTTTCTGCACTGGACGGCACAGAATCCCGCCGCAAAATCAGCAGGCCGGCGGGAATCCAGTGCCCCGGCACTATACCTCATAGACAAGAATGGTGCTCCTGAACGCCCGAACAGAGGAATCAAAATAGCGTTCACCGTTGCAGATCACCGTAATGATTCTGCCGTCCTTCCGCCTGATCCTGTGCCTGAGATAGGCATAATCCCCTTTGGTAAACTGGTTCTGCACCTGAGCGATATAGGCTTCCCTGTCCTCCGGTGGAACCAGATCGAACTGGATCATTTTGCCAACGGCATCCTCACGTGAATAACCGGTCAGCTCTTCAAAATACGGATCTGTGTCAAGAATCACATTGTCGACGTCCAGGATATATTTCGTATACCGGACCGGTGTCGTGTTGCCTGTCCCTGCATCCTTTGCGGCATCCCCGGTGTACTGTTCATACACGCGCACCTCGCGTCCACCTGTCTTTGCACCAACGGCGAGCGCAGGATTCTCCTCAAGCAGCTCAAGGAATGCCTCTGCCAGGCTGGGATCAAACTGCGTTCCGGCGTTGTCACGGATCTCCTTCTTGGCCATTTCCGGCATGAGCGCCGGCCTGTAGGCACGGTCATTCACCATGGCATCGTAGGCATCCACGATGGAGATGATCCTGGAAAGCACCGGGATCTCTTCCCGGTTCAGCTTTAGCGGATAGCCCCGGCCGTCCCACCGTTCATGGTGGTAGCGGATCATCTCAGCGATCGGTTTCAGCTCGTCCGATGCCATTGCAATCTGATACCCCTTTTCCGCATGCATCCGCAGCGTCGCCCATTCCTCGTCCGTCAGCCGTCCTGGCTTGTTCAGGATTTCAAGCGGAACCGTGATCTTTCCGATATCATGCAAGAGGCACAGCAGTTGCAGCGTCGTCAGCTGCACATCTGACAGGCCGATCTTCCTGCCCAGTGCAATGCCCATCTTCTGGGTGCGCTGGACATGCGCCTCAGTATCCGCGTCCACCTCCTCAAGCGCACGGACCAGTGAGGTCAGTGCCTGAGAATGATCTGACGCACTGTTCAGCATTTTCTTGATGCCTATATCCGCATGTGCTTCATCAAGTGCCTGCAAAAGCGTTCCGTTTGATTCCGCAAAAGACGATCCCGCAGGGCCAGCCGTTGAACCGATTCCATACAGGACCGGGCTCTTGCAGGCATTGACCACCTCGAGGATGCTGGGCATAAGGTCACTTTCTGACATATGCGGACAGACGGCGATCAGCTCTGCCTCATGTCCGCGGTAAAACTGGCTTCCCTGCGGCATGCAGGCCCGCATCGCTGAGGCAAGCGCCAGAATCCGGCCATCTCCCTCATTTCTGCCGGTTGTCCGGTTTACCTCCCGCAGTCCCAGAATGTCAAAAACGACAACTGTGGAAGAATCCGCTGCATCCTTTGCAGCATCCGGGGCGATGCTCTGCGCCTTTTCCTGGAAAGCGGTCATATTCAGGAGCCCCGTCAGCGGGTCCACCTTGTTGTTTATGATAAAGAGTTCCGATTCAGCGAAGCTGTTCCATGTCCTGCTGTTGTAATCACTTTCATCAACCTCGACAATGAACACGTAGAAATAGAATTTCCCATCCTTTCCACGAAGCAGATGGCCAAAGTCCTCCACATACCGGACATCCCCCTGTCTGGTGCGGATCCGGTACCTGACATAATCATGCCAGCGGCCACTGCTGAACGTCTGAGTCAGTATTCTTTCCTCTACCCGTTCAAGATCATCCGGATGAACCATACCCCTGAAACTGTTGCCGACCAGCTCTCTGAACTCTGCCTGAGAGCGGCAGCCAAACAGTTCTACAACATTCGAATCCGCATAGAAGATTTTCTCGTCTCCCTGTGCATCATAGATGAAAAGACCGCCTGCCAGACCATCCGGGACAGCGTTAAAAAACGGATTCAGTTCGCTCATATTATCATCACCTCTTGAGATTGTTTTCCTGGCTGACCTGTGATAACAGAGGTATTACGCGTTAAGAACAACGGATTCAGAACTTTGAAAGGGGGTGAATAAATCAGGGGACTCCCAGGCCGGGCTCAGCGTCTGCAGAGAAGCCTACTGCCGATTACATATGGCTTATGCCCGATATCATTTGGGACAGTTAATGCCTGGTGGGGATTCGCTTTGAAAGCCATCAGATAATGGATGAAGTCCCATCTCGAAAAGAGCCGGTTCGCCTTCCGGCTCTTTCCGGACTGTCAGGACTTTTCGCCAAATCCGGGCGCGAAAATCGTCTTGTCGATGGCGAAGATGATGATCATGGATACACCGCCAGTGACAACCGTCGTCACAATGTTCCGGATTCCATCCGGGACATTAAAAGCCGCCGTCACAGGATTCCAGATGCAGGTAAACAGGTTCATGACGAAGAACACACCCAGCGCACCTGCAAAGTGGCATAGAATCTGGGGCAGAATCGGTCCCTTGCTGCGGAATGTCACGCTGCGCTGGAGCGGGAAGTT
>JAFSZW010000566.1 GCA_017458865.1 Clostridia bacterium | reverse complement strand
TCCGCCAAATGGGCGCTTTGTACCTTGGGTGGGCAAGGCTTTGGAATAGGGTATATTGCACGCCGAAGTGACTTGACTTGGAGCGGAAGAGGTGGCAGCCTTGATGATGGGAGCCGCGCTGCGAAAAATACGCGTATACGAAAAAATACTACGCTACAACGAAAAACGCGTCACTTTGGGAAAAAGCATCCCTACCAAAGCCTGAGTGGATTTTCCAGGTAAAAAACGGTGAACGAAACCATTTCTGGTTTCGTTCACGCGGTTAATTATCAGTCGAGGTATTTTTTGAGGGTTGCGCGGACTGCGCCGGGACCTTTGATCAGCTCGGCGAACAGTCCTTCGATCTTCTGGCCGAGACCTGCCTTGTAGAGATCCGTGCCGAAGATCACAGCGTTGGACAGGATGTCTTTCAGGTGATCGCCAACCGTTTCCGGCTCGCCGAAGCGGACGGCGGAGAGCTTTTCCTGCATGGTGGCAAGCATGGGATCCGAGGACAGCTCGATGGCATTTCCGTTGTCATCCACGCCCATGAGATAGCGGAGCCAGCCGGCCAGTGCCAGCGGGAGCGCAACCAGGCTGTTCATGTCACGCCCGGTTTCGATGTAGGACTTGATGGTCTCGCCGAAACGGATGCCGACCTTCTGGGAGGTATCCGTCGCAATGCGCTGCGGCGCATCCGGCATGAACGGGTTCGGCAGGCGCTGGGTGACGACCTCATCAATGAACGCCTTGGGGCTGACGATGCCGGGATCCGTCACAACCGGCAGTCCCTCGACATAGCCGAGGCGGTTAACCAGCTTCGTGAGCTCGGGATCCTTCATCTCCTCGCTGATGAGCGTGTAGCCAAGGACGCAGCCGTATACGGCCAGCGCGGTGTGCAAGGGATTGAGACACGTGGTGACCTTCATCCGCTCGGTCTTGTTTACGGTATCGCGGTCCGTGAGGTAAACGCCGGCTTTTTCAAGCGCGGGACGGCCGTTCGGGAAACGGTCCTCAATGACCAGGTACTGCGGACGCTCGGCGTTGACAAAGGGCGCCAGGTAGGTTCCCCTGGGCGTCACGACGGGCTCCATGCCCTCAACGCCGGATTCAGTCAGCATTTTCTGGACGGACTCTGCCGGACGCGGCGTGATCTTGTCGATCATGCTCCACGGGAAGGAAACGTTCGTCTCATCCATCAGCCAGGCGACGAAATCGGCACTCACATAACCCTTTTCCTGCCAGGCGTTTGCCACCTCGGTGATGCTGCTGCGCAGCTTCTCGCCGTTGTGAGAGCAGTTGTCCATGCTGACGACTGCGATCTTATACTTGCCGGCCTGGTACCGCTCATACAGCAGGGCACAGACGATGCTCATGGCGTGCTTTGCCTGGCTCGGTCCGTTTTCGATATCCGCAAGGACGAGCGGGGTCAGCTTGCCGTCAAGGCCATGGAGTGCATAGCCCTTTTCGGTGATCGTGAAGGAAATCATCTGCAGGGACGGATTGCGGACGATCTCAACGAGGCGCGCATAGTCGGCCTTTTCAGCGGGCTGTGCCACGAGCGCCTCTGCGACAGAGGCAATGATTTCCTTGTCAATGGTTGCATCCGCATTCAGTGTGACGTCCATGGTCAGGTTGTCAAATCCGCCATAGATGAGACGGATGTTGTCGACATCAAAGGTGTCGGCAGCAATGATACCGCGGTCAGCGAGTCCCTCATTGAGGAGTCTCTGCTGAAGGGCAGCGATAAATGCACGGAAGATGTTGCCGCCGCCGAAATGGAGCCAGATCGGGTTCTCTTTCGTGGCTTTTACCATCGCAGCAACATCGTACTCAGGCAGCTTTACACCGGCTTTTGCCCATCCATCGCGGTCATTGAGGGTATTCAGTGCAACTTTCATGATATTACCTCCATCTCAGCCAATTACGCCTTGTGATTCTTGACGATAGCTTCCCACAAGCCGTTGATGTAAGTGGCACCGAGCGCACGGTCATACAGACCGTAACCTGGGCGGCCAACCTCATCCCAGATCATGCGGCCATGGTCAGGACGGATATAGGCATCCGGGCAGGTGTCATAGACAGCCAGCATGATCTCATAGAGATCCAGATCGCCATCGGACGAAAGATGTGCGCTCTCCCGGAACTTGCGGTCGCTGCCCAGGTGCTTGATGTTGCGGACATGCAGGCACGGGATGCGGTCCATCTCGCCGAAATGACGGATGATGGCCGGAATGTCATTGTGCACATTGCTGCCGAGGGAGCCGGTGCACAGGCAGATGCCGTTTGCAGGGCTGTCAACCAGCTTCACGATGCGCTCGAAACCTTCCTGATCGTGTGCAAGTCGCGGCAGTCCGAAGATCGGCCAGCCCGGATCGTCCGGATGACAGGCCATGCGGATACCAACCTCTTCGCAGGTCGGGATGATGCCCTCGAGGAAATACTTGTAGTTCTCAAGGAGCTTTTCCTGATCCACATTCTTGTAGAGGTCCATGACGCGTTCAAGGTCAGCGAGGCGCTCAGGCTCCCAGCCCGGCAGGCTGAAACCGTTGGAATCCGCAGCAGTCTTGCGGACGATGTCCATAGGAGACATTTCGCCCAGCTCGGCCTCATCAAAGTACAGGCTGTTGGAGCCGTCCTCAGGGATGACGCGGGCCAGATCCGTGCGCAGCCAGTCAAGGACCGGCATGAAATTGTAGACGATCACCTTGACGCCATACTTGGCCTGGTTGCGGATCGTGATGCGGTAATTCTCGATGTACTGATCCCTGGTGGGCAGACCGAGCTTGATGTCCTCATGAACATTGACGCTCTCAATTACCTCGCACCCAAGACCTGCGGCATGCACCTCATCAATGTACGCCTTGATCTCCTCTTCGGTCCAGACTTCGC
>JAFSZW010000565.1 GCA_017458865.1 Clostridia bacterium | reverse complement strand
GTGTCCTCTGGCGTCCGTCCTCAAGGCCAAAGCGAAGAGAAAGCACCTTCTTTTCGCGCGGCGTCAGGGTATCGAGCACCTCCATCAGCTGTTCCTTCATCAGTAGAAATGAAGCGGCATCCGCCGGGGACATCGCCTCCTCATCCTGGATAAAGTCACCCAGGTGGGAGTCCTCCTCCTCGCCGATTGGTGTTTCAAGTGACACCGGCTCCTGCGCGATCTTGATGATCTCCTGGACCTTTTCGGGGCTGAGATCCATAACCTCGGCAATCTCCTCCGGCGTCGGCTCTCGGCCATTCTCCTGAAGCAGCAGCCGGCTGACCCGGATCAGCTTGTTGATCGTCTCAACCATGTGCACCGGAATCCGGATGGTTCTGGCCTGATCCGCGATCGCTCTTGTGATCGCCTGCCGGATCCACCATGTCGCGTAAGTAGAGAACTTGTAGCCCTTTGTGTAGTCAAACTTCTCAACCGCCTTGATCAGACCCAGATTCCCCTCCTGAATCAGATCGAGAAACAGCATGCCCCGTCCGACATACCGCTTTGCAATGGAAACCACCAGACGGAGGTTTGCCTCCGAGAGCTTCTTGCGGGCCTCATCCGCAGCAGGGCCGCCCTTCTCGATCTGCTTGGCGATGGCAACCTCTTCCTCCGCTGTCAGAAGGGGCACCTTACCGATTTCCTTGAGATACATCCGGACAGGATCGTCAATACCGACATTGTCCGGAACCGTGAGGTCCTCCGGCGAAGGAGTGACCACTTCCTGTGCAGCTGTATTTGCATCCTGAGCAGGGTTCACCAGACTGAGTCCCCCCGCCTCAAGTGCATCGAATACCGCATCTATCGCCTCGGCATCAATATCGTAATCAATGAGCGCGTTCATGACTTCCTGATAGCTGAGTGAACGATTTTCGCGCTTAGCCATCTCGAGTATTTCTTTTACTTTTTCCTGAACCTGCTCCCGATTGAGTGCCATGCGGTAATCACTCCTTTCCCATTTCCTCGTCCTTCATGATCATTTCCTGCATCCTGCGCAGGGCTTCCTGTTTTGCCTCGCCATCAAGACCGGATATCTGTGATTTCATCTGTTCGACACGCTTATCCCGCTTCTTTGTCCTGAGAACCGCAAGGCAGTCATTGATTGCCTGCATCTGTTCATCCTCAGAAATATCCGGATAGCTGTCAAGGATGCGGGCAAATCTGGTCCGCTCGTTCTCATCCTCTATTTCCTCAAGCATGCCGGCCGCATTTTTGCCGGAGAGCAGCATCTCGGCAAAATGCCTGTTCTCAGGACTCAGGAAATCATCCACCTGGATGTGCTGTTTCCCGATGCCGCTGGCCAGAAACGTCAGCAATTGCTTTTCAGCCGCATCCGTCCCGATATCCACGCCCTGTGCGCGCGCCTCAAGGGGCTTGGCAGCCCTGCGGTACACTGCCTGACGTTCACTCGTCATGGTTTCGGTCCTGCCGATCTGTGCCAGCAGAACCTCCCTTGTGAACCCTGTTTCTATCATAAGACGCTGCACATAGTTTTCAAGTTCCACCGGCTCAGTCACGCCAGCCAGGAACTTTGCACAGGCGATCGCATACTCCGTTCGCCCTTCCTTTGAGGACATGTCATGGTGCTCTGCCTCTCTCAGCATGCGGTAGCTGACCGCGCTCTCCGGTGAGAGCGTATCCAGTCCCTCAGCGCCGTATGCGCGCACATACTCATCCGGGTCCATCCCGTTCGGGAAATCCAGCACCCGAACCGGCACATGCTCCGTCTCAAAGATATCAAGGGCTCGCAGAATCGCATGCTGACCGGCAGAGTCGCCGTCATAGGAGACCCAGATCTCCGGTGCGTACCGCTTAAGAAGACGGGCCTGCTCAATGGTAAGCGCTGTCCCCAGCGTGGCAACAACGCCCTCTACCCCCGCCTGGATCAGGGAGATGACATCCATGTATCCCTCGGTCAGGATGATGCGTTTCAGGTTCCTCGCCTTTTTGAGCAGGTTGGCCGCGAAGACCTCCTGCCGCTTGTTAAATACCAGTGTATCACCGGTATTCATGTATTTCCTCGGATCATTGCCCAGTGCCCGGCCGCCAAAGCCCAGCACCTGGCCGCGTGCATTGATGATCGGGAACATGGCCCTGCCCCTGAACATGTCAAAAAGCCGTCCGTTGCGATCCAGTGAGATACCGGACTGGACGAGCTCCTTATCCGTAAAACCCAGGTCACGCATGGCCCTTGTGCCGGTATCCCCGCCAAGCGGCGAGGCACCCAGACCAAACTTGCGAATCGTCCGGTCATTCAGTGCGCGGTTATGAAAGTAACTGAGCACCTCTGCGTTCTGGGGCTCCCAGAGCTGCGCATGCAGATACCTGGCATATTCCCTGTTCAGTTCATAAATCCGGTCCCTTTCAGCCTTGTTCACACCGCTGCCGGACTCCCGGTTGAAGTTTTCCGGCAACTGGACATGTGCATCATCTGCCAGCTGGGTAACCGCTTCCTTGAATTCCAGATGCTCAATTTCCATGAGGAAATTTATGGCCCCACCGGATGCGTGGCATCCGAAACAGTAGTACATCTGCATTTGAGGGTTGACAGAAAAAGAGGCGGTCTTTTCCATATGGAACGGACACAACCCCCAGTAACGATTTCCTCTTTTTGTCAGTTGAACGTGGCGGGAGACAACCTGTACAATATCTGTACGATCTATCAGATCATCCAGCCAAACCCGTGAAAAGGCCATATTGTCTCCCTCTCCCTCAAATTCTCGTACTTATTAATTTACTTAAAATCTGATTTTTCCTGTCAAAAGATTTGATTTTTTTCAACTTTGTCATCATGAGCAAAAACCTGTCCGGTCAATTATGCACCCTTCACAAAAGCGCAGGGAATTCCTCGCATTTGCCCTGTATTTTCCTCATCTGACATGGGTTTTCTGTGCATTTTACGTGTACAGGAATGCGTGCAAATCCGGTCAAACATCCCCAAAACAGCCCTCAGTATTCGTTGAAAAACGGCGGGATATAGAGATGCTCATAGGCATGAATCGCGTACCGGTCCGTCATACCGGCAACATAATCAGCAGCAGCGCGATCGCTTCCTTCCCGATAGGCGATCTCCAGATACTCATTCGGCATTTCTGCCGGGTGCTGTGTGTAATATAGGAAGAGTTCCCGGACAATGTGCTCCGTCTTGCGCAGTTCACCCTCCGCCCATTCGCGGGAATAGACATGTTTGAACAGATAACTGCGCAGTTCCAGCAGCGCATCCCACGCATCCGCTTCCATCTGCACGACAGGCATATTAAAGGAAGCTCTGACAATGCTGGCAATCATGTTGCTGATCCGTTCACCATGGGAATGACCAAGTCTTGCAGATGCCATCCGCGGCAGATCTTCCTCCGTAAGGAGGCCCGCCCGGATGGCATCATCTATGTCATGATTGACATACGCAATACGGTCGGCAAGATGCACGCAGTTGCCCTCAAGGGTAATCGGGTGCACCCGCCCGCTGTGATGTTCAATCCCGTTGATGACCTCAAAAGTCAGATTCAGACCTTCGCCATCTTTCTCAAGCACCTCAACGACCCGCCTGCTCTGCTGGCGATGTTCAAAGCCATCCGGGAGCATATCCCGGAGTGCGTTCTCACCTGCGTGACCAAACGGCGTATGTCCAAGGTCATGCCCGAGTGCAATCGCCTCTGTCAGGTCCTCATTGAGGCAGAGCGACCTTGCGATGGTCCTTGCCACCTGATTGACCTCCAGCGTGTGCGTAAGCCGCGTCCTGTAGTGATCGCCCTCCGGCGACAGGAACACCTGGGTTTTGCCTTTCAGCCGACGGAACGCTTTACTGTGAAGGATCCGATCCCGGTCCCTCTGATACTCCGTCCTGAGGTCATCCGGTGAGATGGGTTTTGCGCGTCCCCGCGTTCCCGCGCTGCGCTGTGCCAGCGGCGAGAGCGTCTCCATCTCCCTTGTCTCAAGCAGCCCGCGAACACTCATGATATCCCTCCCGTCAGCAGAAACAGACAAATCCTGCTATCTGACTTTTGAATGGCTCCTGTTCTTTCGCCCCGAATATCGATTTCGATAGTGTGATCCGACAACCTGATAAACGGCTT
>JAFSZW010000564.1 GCA_017458865.1 Clostridia bacterium | reverse complement strand
TCAATGACGTTCGCCTCAAAGTCATTCACATGCTCAGGTACCAGAACTGCAGTTGCACCTACAGCAGTGCCCACATACAGTGCGAGGAATCCGGCATTCCGACCCATGACCTCAACAACCGAGCAGCGCTCATGCGACTGCATGGTATCGCGCAGTTTGTCGATGCACTCGATTGCCGTATTGCAGGCAGAGTCAAAGCCAATGGTATAGTTGGTGCAGCCAACGTCATTGTCGATGGTGCCTGGAATGCCTACAACAGGCACACCAAGACGGGACAGTTCCAGGGCGCCGCAGAAAGTACCATCGCCGCCAATCGCAACAATAGCATCCAGCCCCAGCATCTTGCAGGTATTTACAGCCTTCCTGCGTCCCTGGTCGGTCCTGAATTCCTCACTGCGAGCCGTGTACAGGATTGTGCCGCCTTTTGAAAGGAGGTGACCAACGCTGGCACGTGTGAGCTGAATGAAGTCACAGTTGATAAGTCCCTGCCAGCCGCGGCGAATGCCGATACACTCAATGCCATTCGCCAGCGCCGTACGTGCAACCGCGCGAACTGCTGCATTCATGCCGGGCGCATCGCCGCCGCTTGTCAAAACGCCGATTCTTTTGAGATTATTCATGTTTCCCTACTCCTTTGCCCAAACTATATCTCATGCATAAGAGAGCAGACTGCTTCCCTCTGCACATAAATAACGCAAGGTACAAACACCGTCAGGCATGATGTACATCTGGACAGATCAAGGCATGCAGCCTTGTTTCAGCAAACAGCGTATTGTGTCATGTCTCACCTGGATCCCGGTCGTTTCACCTGGATTTAAGGACAGGCAGGCGCATGCAATAACCATTCTGTAAACCGGATATTCAGAGACCGCGTCTGCCGTACAGCCAATGCCCGGTTCAGTTTCACCGGTCAGCGAAGGTCGTCATCCAGCGCAGACAACCCATACAGGCTTGCCGCTGTCCCGCTCGCACACAGTATATCTGCCGCTTCGTCCCCGTACATCATAATTCCCGTCATCCATGGTTTTCACCGCATTCAGAAGCGTCTTCTTCCGCTGGAAGAAAGGCAAATTTTCAAAGTCAGCATAGCACTGAAACCGCTTTCGAAGCTGCCCTGAATCACAGGACCACCTGCCACCAGCCTCGCACGCATTGACTGCCATGTAAATCGAAAGCGTGGTCATAGGTTCCCTCCTGCATCATGAATGACCCGGCAGATTACAGATTCTTGATCATCGTAAAAATGTTCTGGCCATCTGTATACTCGTACAGGACGTCATCCATAGACTTTTTCACCATGTAAATGCCGAGGCCGCCTATTTGCCTCTCGTTCGCTGAAAGCGTAACATCCGGATCTTCCTTGGCCAGCGGATCATATGGAACGCCCGTATCAATAATCGTGATTGCAACAGCATGAGGATTCTGCCGCTCATCTACGACGATTGTCGCCATACCAACATCATCTCCGTAAGCATAGCTGGCCACATTGACGAACATTTCCTCTACGGCAACATCTATCTGCATCTGCGTTTTCATGCTGCATTCCATCTGTTCAAGAAGCTCATCGATAAATTCCAGAACGGTAGTCAGATTATCAACTTTCGCCTCAACTTTCAGTTCACTCATATTTATTAACCGCCTCTCATTTAGTCAAATCCGAATGGATCATGTCATGTAGCTACGGATTCTTCAGAATTGCAGTGTCCCTAAGAATCCAATGAAAAATCCATACAGGCATAATAACGTCATGAATGGATACTGCTCAGGGCTCATGCATGCACCCTCTGTATGCCGGATGCTTCCACATGCCCGCACACGACTTTGCTTATCCGGGCCGTCACCTTTACAGTGGATCAGCAGAACACAGGCAGAAAACACCCTCTGCCCCATTGAAGAGCAGTACTGAGTAAACCTCCACCGTCTGTGTCATCTGCCAGTTCCTGCCCGAAAAAGCAGTGCAGTATCCCTGGCCGCAGCCGTTCGTTCAGCTGAACCTCATCTTGATTCGGCTGGCCAGTTTCAGTCCCAGAACAAGCGGCCGGCTGCGTCCGCAGTAAGCGCATCTTCCAACCGTCCTGTGTCCGTCCGGGTTTCTCGCATACTTGCAGTCATCTCTGGTAAGGTGCATGCCAAAATCAACGTTAATACAGTCACGACATGCCTTGCCGAACATGTTCTTCAGCTCACTTTCTACCGGCGCCACTTTCTGCGTCGGGCTTTCCTGAGCTTCCTGACTCGGAATAGAATGCATCACAAACTTTTCCGTAGGATCAGAATCAGGGCGTAATCTCTTCATGGTTCCTCCATATCAATTCCGAACCTTGTTCCTGCAGCCTTTCAGCCTGAAAACAGGATGAAATCTTAAATTCCTGCCTTTAGCCTGATGCTGCATATAATAGCACCCAGTCTCGAAATTAGCAAACCGTCGCCGTTCCCGGCACGGTAATCATCAATCAGTATATCTGGAAAGCCGTCTCGTGTATCCCGTTTCAGATGCAGGCCCCTCCGACGGCTTGCGTCTCCTGGCGAATTCAGGCCTGTCAGAACCAGACGGCGTCTTTTCTTGCTTCGCACCCTATGCTCCATCTGCCTTTCTGCCTCTGCTTTAATGGTGCATACCCCTGTGGAATGTGTCCAGATCTTTTGCCAGCATTAACAGGCACAGTCTGCATCTCAAAGATCATTCCCAAATACCGCATCTGACAGGGATTTCTGTCGCCGGGCTGCACTTTCAAAACAGCAGATAAGACGGAAAGCTCACAACTGTGCACCATTATATCATGTTTTGAGGCCGGTAAAAAGAGGTTATTCTTTTGTTTTTTGACAATTGGGCGATTAACAGTCAAAAAACAGAAAACCATGTGCCATTCTGTACACGGCATTGACAGATCTCTCATCTGTTTTGTATCGCCAGAATGTCCCGAATACCGGCCTCTCGTGGCCTGTCCGATATAACGCTGATTCCGGGATGCACCAACGGAATACAGGTATAAACGACTTCTGCCAAAGCTGGTGAATTGTGATATGCACAAAAGCGTCTCCTCCGAAGAAGAGACTCTGATATTCTGGTTATGATTCCTTGCTGCGGATGTTCTCGATATTCTCCATGCTGCCGCCGCCCACATCGTCAGGATCGCGGAACTCGCCCTTCTCCACCAGCCGCAAGAAGGCATCCACCACATCAGAGGCCAGCTGGGTGCCGGAGACTTCCTTGATGATGGAAACCACTTTGTCAAAGTTCATGCGGTTGCGATAAGGCCGGTTGGAGTACATGGCGTCAAAGCAGTCCGCAACAGCGATGATCTGGGCAACGCGAGGAATCTCGTCCCCCTTCAGGCTGTTGGGATAGCCCCTGCCGTCCGGACGTTCATGGTGGGCCAGTGCACCGATAGCCAGCTCCGGCATAATGCTGATTTCCTTGAGCGCCTCATATCCCAGGGTGGTATGGGACTTGATAATTTTGAATTCCTCGTCCGTCAATTTGCCGGGCTTGTTCAGCACCTCAGGCGGCACGCCGATCTTGCCGATATCGTGCAACAGCGCGATGCGGTAATACTTCTCCACATCCTCCTCGCTGCACCCCAACTCTGTGGCCAGCATGGCGGTGTATTTCGCCACACGCGTGGAATGGCCGTTGGTGTAACGGTCCTTCATATCGATAACCTTTGCGAAGGCTTCCGTGATTTCCCGGATGAATGTCATCGTTTCCTGATGCTTCCTTTCCATCGCCCGGGTCTTCTTGCGAATGTAAAGGCGTACGCATTCCTCTATGCAGAACAGGACAAACAATGCGGAAAGCAGGTAAAACCACCACTGCTCATAGAAAGCCTTTATCTTGGTGATCTGCACAGAGACTTCCTTGTTGCCCCGGCCCATGGAATCCATCAGGCGCAGTGTAAAGTGGTAAGTACCGCCTCGCAGGTTCGTGTAGTCCACGGGTGCTAGGTCACTGCGGCTGACGGGCTCATTCTCGTCCTCAAAGCCCTCCAGTTGCCAGGAAACATGCGGATTGTTCAGGGAATAGTTGTAAACAAAGCTGCTTACTGTCAGTTTCCGCGTGCTCGACGGAATGGTAAAGTTCCCGGCATCATCAGGATAAAGTCGCGTGCCGTCCACATCGACAAAGGGCACGGATACCTTCAGGTCGTTGATGTTCTCGAACTTGTTCTCGATGTTCACCGTAATTACGCCCGTCGTCGTGGCAATGTACAATTCCCCATCCGGGGTCAGTTCGCTGTATGAATTGCCCGTAGCAATGCCAGGCACGCCATTGCCAATGCCGTAATAGACCGGCGTAATGCTCCCGTTTGCGATAAGCTCATCGGCGGGGACGACGTAAATGCCATTGCTGGCGAGTATCCACATATCCCCCTTGCTGTTTTCGTACAGGTCATAGTTGTTGGAATATGGGAATTCCCGGATCGTCGTCACTTTGTAATCCTCAGTCATGTAGGCCAGGGAATTGCTGGTCACGATCCAATAAATCCGGTGGGCCGGATCCGGCTTTAAGCGCATGATGATTCCGGAGGCAAGACCGTCCTGGATGGTGATGTTCTGTGTGCCATTTTCTCCAATCACATAGATCCCGTTTCCATCTGAACCAAGGATGATCTCGCCATGGAAGCCCTCCACCACGGTCAGGCTTTCCGCATTGACGATGCCGTCATCTTTCCCATAGCTTGAGACAACCCGATCCCCTTCAATAATGCTCACACCGCCGGTATTGACAACCAACATGGAGCCATCCTCTCGCTCATAGACTGCGCGGACGCGATTCGACAGCAGACCATCTTCCTGAGTGAAGGCGACAACCTCGTCCTGACTGTAGCGCAGCAGCCCGAGGCTCTTCCATGTGGAAATCCAAAGACGTCCTTTGCTGTCCCGGATGATGGAACGTATTCTCTTTCCCTCAAGAAGCTGGATCAGGTCGGTCGCGTCAATCTGGTTGCCTGAGGCTGTTTCGGCTTTTGTTAATGGAATGGAGCTTATCAGACCATCCTTGTTTAACACCTGGAGTCCGACATCCGTTCCCATGAAAAGCGCGTCGCCATACATGCAGGTGGAATTTACGACAGTCGTTGGCAGCTCATAGCGGTCAAAAAGGTTTGAGAACTGGTTGGGAACAACCTTCATAACCCCTTGGCGCGTTGATGTGAACCAGAGATTCCCCTCATAATCCGTTATCATGTTCTCAACGGAAAAGCCCATGGGGACGTTGTCAAGCCTGGAAAAGCTATCTCCGTTCAATGTCCCGATTCCGTTCTCAGCAGTCAGCCAGAGCTGGCCATCGATATATTCCATGCTGGACACGTTAAACAAAGGGGAAATATCCCAGGCGGTCATCTCCTCTATCGTCCCGCCCAATGCGCCGCGGTACACATCGGAACCACCGGTGCCGAAAAAAGCCTGGCCGGGCGTTTCCGGATCGGGCAACACGTAGCATACACCCTGAATGCTGTTCTCTTCATGGCTGTAGAACTGAGTCACCTCTTTATCACGGATGCAGAAAATGTCCCCCGATATGGTCACACCATAGATGGTGCCATCACTGCCTATGCGCAGGTTATCGGTATATGCATCAGTGAGGCGCGGATCATTGATATAGCTCAGTTTCATGTCCGTGTCAATGACGACGATGCCTGTAATGGTAGCCGCGTACAGGTTCCCCTTTTCGTCCTCGACCATGGAGTTGATGCGCAGAGAGTTAAGCCCCTCAGCCTGTCCCCATTGCGTAAATGTGCCATGTTCCATCACGGCGATGCCTGCGTCATTGGTACCAATCCACAGCCGGTCCAGATGGTCGACATACAGGCTGATCACGCTGGCAATGCCCGTCGTGGAATTGAGACGCAGGAATGTGTTGCCGTCATAACGGATAAGGCCGCTGTACCCGCCAATCCAGATGAAGCCATCGTTCGTTTCTGCGATGGCATTGGCTTCCGATGTGGGCAAGCCGTTT
Organism: Clostridia bacterium; assembly: GCA_017458865.1. GTDB lineage: Bacteria > Bacillota > Clostridia > Christensenellales > Aristaeellaceae > Ventricola. The sequence continues at coordinate 5,153 of JAFSZW010000564.1, read as the reverse complement.
GTGTTATTATACAATACGGCTGAAAAGCCCTCATTGTGCCCGGTAGGATCAACGGAAATAGACCGGTTCAAAGTACCGGACGCGTTCCGTGATGATACACTGCTCTCACAAAAACCGGCAGCCGTTAGCATAAGCAGGCATGCTATTGCCAAAAACAATACAAAAAGACGTTTCAATGTTCTTCTCCTCAATGACAGAATTGAAAACATAAAAAAAGACAGGCAACGTGGTAAAAATCGTATGACTTTTCGGGTTGATCTATTTGTTAGAGAAAGACAACAGTTATGGTGTGCGAGTATATCACTTTCACGCGTTGATGTCGAGCTCCTTTACGGAAATCTTCAGTTTCTCAACATTCATCGTCTGAAATAACATGCGTCGAGGCCCGATGTCCTTAATCAGTGGCAGCAGCAAAGTATAATCTATAGTCATATTATATCATAAATACATCTGATCTGCAAATTATTTCCCAAAGTTTAGAATGATTGACAGATACCTTTATCCATTCTGTCAGTTAACTACAGGGCCAGTCTTTCATTGGGCCAGATACACACCATACTCGTCTGCACCTTAAAAAGCCGTGTACTCTTTGGTACACGGCCCTGTCAGATCTGTTATTCGGTTTTCGTTGACAGAATGTCCCGCATATCGACGATCGGGGTACCTGTCCCCTGAAAGACGGGCATCTGTCCATTCCAGCGCTGAATCTTGTTGTACTCAATCAGCTCCTGGGTCAGCGATTCGCTGATCTTCTTGTTTGCCTCGGCCTGAGCCTCAGCCCTCACTTTCGCCGCATAGGCCTCAGCATCCGCATCGACCTTCTTGACCTCAGCCTCAGCCTGCGCGGCAATCTTCTTACGCTCCGCCTGCTGCTGTGCTTCAATGGTCTGCTGCTCCTGTTCCGTCTTTGCACGCTGCTTGTTCTGCGTCGCAACCTGCTTGGCCTCTACAGCCGCCTCAAAGCTGTCGGTAAAATCAATGTTCGCAATGGAAACACTCGTCACGACAATTCCATACTGATCAAGGTCCGCCTTCATCTTCTCAAGGACCTCATTGGAAAGGATCTCCCGGTTCGAAACAAGATCCTCCGCCGTATACTTGCTGACAACAATCTTGGTGTTCTCAAGCAGTCTCGGCTCAACAATCGCCGACTGGTAGTTCATTCCGACCGTCGTGTACAGTTTCGGTGCATGTTCCGGGGAGATGTTCAGGTTGATCACCGTCGTGAGATTCACCTGCTGGATATCCGAGCTGAACGCCTCCATCACGTATTCGTGCTTCTGAATCCGCACGTCTACTGGGCGCACATGCTCAAAATAACCGGTGAGATGGAATCCTGGCTGCAGCGTCTCATCCCTGATCTTGCCGAAGTGCTCGACGATGCCGACATACCCGGCATCCACCTTGGCAAAGAATCCATACTGCGGATTCCCGACGTCCACCACCAGAAGCGCAACCAGAATTACCAGGACAACAAGGACAACTGAACGTTTCATCATATTCTTCCCTCTAATCATATTTGACAGTGACATACAAACCCATCCCTTCCGGAGAGTACCCGCCCCGGGCCTTATCCCGGGACGTTCGTCTCTCTCATCCATCTGCGCATGCACCATTTGCACCCGGGTTACGAATTCACCTCAGCCTGCCGGATTCCCATAACGGCGAGAACGCCAGTAACAACAACTGCGACCCCTGCGGCACATGCGCCAACCACCTTCCAGAAATACTCCTTGTTCTCGGAGTCCTTCCTCGACATCTTGTCGGCTGCCTCCATCATCTTTTCCAGATAGAAGCGTTTCTGCTCAAACGGAATCTCCTGATCTTCCACCTGTCTGCTCAGCGTATCGATAATCGTCCGGTACGCATCATGGCAGGCAGCAACGGCTGCATCATTCGATTCATTCTGTGTCCTGACCAGACCGGCGAACACATCCAGTGCTGAGCGTGTGAACTCGGGGATCTGCGTGATGATCTCCTTCGCTACAGCCGGGTCAATCTTATCAAGGAGCGAAGAGAACTCTATCATCTTATCCCCGCGGATCTGGCCCACGCGCTCAACACCCATCTGGTCAAGGACATCCTGCTTCGTCGTATACGTCATTTCGTACCTCCTTCTTTTCCGATCCGTCTGCAACATCCATCTGCTCACAGGAGTCCCTGTGACGCCCCATCTCCTCCAGCAGTCTGCAGAACCTCACGCTGGATTGAGCGGTCACTCAAGCATCATCACCTCGCTTGGATGGGCCTATTATACCCGGGATGTGCAGCTGCTTAAACCGTCTGTTCCGGGGAATAGCCACCTCTATTCCTCCATTTTGGCGAAATAGAGAAACGGCCGGACATCAGTCCGGCCGAAGCGCTTCTATTTTATTCCTGTCAATCTTACCGGTTGCAATGGTATTTTCCACCCACAGCCTCATCGAACCGGCTACACTGGAGATCTTTTCCAGTTTGTCCTGAATTGCTACAAAGTCCCTGAGTTCCTCATCATCTATCCTGCCGTCCTCCGTGATCTCTATAAGGCGGTCCTTCTGCCGGTTCAGCGCATTCAGCGTTGCCAGCATCTCAAGGACGATCTTTGAGAGTTCCTTGACCTCTACCCGCGGCACTGATTCGCGTCCTATCGGGCACTCCTCCACGCAATAGTGGTTGCAAAGCCCTGGTTTCCGGTAGGCTCTCTCCATTGCCAGAACATCCTCCGGTGTGATCTGCGTGCTGCCGCTCTCAATTTTCTCAAGACGGCTTTCCGATATAAATGCCAGCGCCTCACTGGCAGCCGCACGCGTCAGACCGGCCTCCTCTCTCGCCAGCCAGTAGACAGACTTATTCGGATTTGTAGAACTTCTGGGCATAACCGCTCCTCTCTGTATCCCACCTGGCAGGCTGCAGAGGCAGACCCTGCGCCCTTACTCTCACTGCTCCGTTGCTTTCAGGACTGTCCGCGGCATCAGGGGCATATGCCTGCCAGAGTGCCGCGGGCAGGTGTGGATTAGTATGGATTCCCGCAGTCCTCACCCTTGATTTCGAAGAAGTCCAGCACATTTTCAATCATCAGGTCCCAGAATCGCCACTCATGCTTGTACCCGTCGACTTCCACAAATGTCGCATCAAGGCCGCACTTTTCTGCATGCTCCCTGAAATGAACAAACGCGTTATACAGATGGTCCTGTTTGCCGCATGCAAAGAAAAGTTTCGGCAGGTCCACGCCCTTCTGCATCGCATCGTCGAGCACCCGCCAGGTATTCTCATAGGACGCCAGATAGGCCTCAAGACCGCCCCGGTTATCTATGCTGCCCTGTGTACGCTCGAAGAAGACCGGATTGGTCTTCCTGTCCCATTCGATATCCCGCGGTGCCTGCGAAAGCACTGCTGCGCCGGCAAACAGTTCCGGATGATTGAGCGCATACACGCAGGTGCCCCGGCCACCCATGGAAAGGCCGGCGATATAGTTGTCATCCCGTTTGTCGGATACAGGTAACCAGCTGTATACCATGGGCATCAGCTCCTCGGTCATGTAATCGTACATGTTGTACCCGATGCTGAAATGCTCCCAGTTGGCATAGTTCGAGTTCAGCGCATCTGGCATGACAACAACAAGGTCCCGCTCGCACGCATACAGTTCAATGTTGCTCTTGCGGAGCCAGTCGGTATGGTCACCGTATGTCCCGTGAAGCAGCCAGAGAACCTTGTACTTCTTCCCTTTTTCATAAAACTTCCTGGGATCCATTCCCCATGGCTTGTCCGGCAGAATCACGGAAATGGTTGTGTTTCCTTTCAGATACTCACTCTGAAAATCGAAATGCATGAGCGCCATACAAATACCTCCTCGTATTGTCGGGAAAAACTCAATCAGGCACAGAATACCTGCATCTGCGAAATGATTTGGCACTGGTCTGTCAGATGGAAAGCTGTCCAGGTCGGTATGAGAGAGGCCGCGAATCCGGAATATACTTTGTCACCTTTGCCTGTCTTCATTGGATGCAATGCGGTAAACCAGGATCACACCGGCAATCGACAGAATCTCGAGCACAAAAACCAGGATAAGTGCACCGGTGTAGCTGCCGGTCGCATCATAGATCATGCCAAGAATCGGGTATCCCACTGCATTGGCCAGCGTTCCGGCAAGGTTGATCATCGGGAATACCTGACCATACCGTTCGAGGCTGAACAGTTCCCGGCAGAGCATCACCGCGCCAACTGTCGGAATCGAATAGCAGAGGCCGATCATGGACGCGCTGATCAGCATGGGCACGGATTTATGGACGCAGAGCAGGAGCATAATGCCTGCCCCGATGACCGTTCCGTAAATCAGAATGGAGCGCCTCACGCCCAGACGGTCCGTCATCATCCCGAAAATGAATTTGCCACAGGTATTCATGACCAGGACTATGGTCATCATGATGATACCGGTTTCTGCGAGACCGTATGTGATGGACAGAGGCTTAAAGAGCTGTGGGATTGCGGAAAGGAACGCCGCAAAAGCCATAATGCAGACGGCAAGCAGCATAACCGTGACTGAGGTCGAATTGTGTGACTTCATTGTTTTTGCTGCATTGCCGCCTGAGTTGCCGGCAGCGAGTGCATCCATGCCAGATGTCTCCGGCCGGTAGGAAATGGGCAGCAGCATTGCAGGCAGGTTGAACAAAAGGATCGCCGCCGCGGATACGAGATAGGCGGTGCGCCAGCCTGATGCCCGGATTACAGCTTCCAGTATGGGATTGAAGATGGCTCCGATGAAACCGGAAAAACTCAGTGCCAGACTGCTGATCAGGCCGGTGTCTGTCAGAAACCACTTGCTGATGACTGTCGTCGCCAGGACATTGCCGATCAGACCGCCGGCAAAGCCGCGGATCGCATTGAACAGATACAGGGTCATCAGACTTTTGCTGAAGGACAGTGCAGCTGTCCCACCTGCAAAAATACAGGTGCAGACGATGAGTGCAGGACGAAAATAACGCCTGTCATCCAGCCGTGCCGACAGCATGCCCGCAAGTGCAAAGCAGAGATTGCTGATCGTCAGCGTGAGGTTCACGCTCGCCGTCTCCTGGTGCAGCTCCTGCGCAATCGGCGTAAAAAAGATCCCTGCCGTGTTGGTCAGAATCCCCACCGTGGATGCGACAATGCCGCACATGGCAATGAGCACCATCAGG
>JAFSZW010000563.1 GCA_017458865.1 Clostridia bacterium | reverse complement strand
GCTGTCAGGAAAAGGAGAGTACCTTTCATGAATCGTACGTTATCACGGACGGGCAACAGAGGAAAAGGGCTTTTGCTGTTTTCTGCTCTGTTGCTTTTTGTGCTGCTGTTTTCGGTTTGCCCGGGAATAGCGGAGGAAGTTGCTGATGCTGCGGAAGCAGCCCAGCCGGTAAACGGGTTTTATATGAGCCCGTGGGCGCTTCTGCCGGCCGTCGTGGCCATAGCACTGGCGCTGATTACCAAAGAGGTCTATTCCGCTCTGTTTATCGGCATTGTGATGGGCGGTCTGCTGTACTCAAACTTCAATTTTGAGGGCACGCTGCTGCATGTTTTCAATGACGGCATTGTTGCCTCTCTGGCAGATGCCTACAATGTTGGCATCCTGATCTTCCTGGTCATCCACGGCATCATGGTTATGATCATGAACAAGGCCGGCGGCTCTGCAGCATTTGGCCGCTGGGCATCTGAGCGAATCAAGAGCCGGACCGGTGCACAGCTTGCGACCATTGCACTGGGCGTAATCATCTTCATCGATGACTATTTCAACTGTCTGACGGTCGGCAGCGTTATGCGTCCGGTTTGTGACAAGAAGAACATTTCCCGCGCCAAGCTGGCTTACCTGATTGATGCAACGGCTGCGCCTGTCTGCATCATTGCCCCGGTATCCTCCTGGGCTGCGGCTGTTTCAAGTTATGTTCAGGACGGACAGGGACTGCAGCTGTTTATCCGCGCCATTCCGTTTAATTTCTATGCCATTCTGACAATCGTCATGATGCTCTTCCTTGCATTTACCAGCTATGATTACGGCAAAATGGCGGTTCATGAGACGAATGCAAAGGAAAATGGCGACCTCTTCTCCGGTGCGAAGAACATGAGCGCAACGCTCAATGAGACAGCCAATCCGAAGGGAATTGTGCTTGACCTCATTCTGCCCATCATCGTTCTGATCATCTCCTGCGTTATCGGCATGATCTACTCCGGCGGATTCTTTTCCGGTGAGTCTTTCATTGATGCGTTCTCCAATTCGGATGCATCTGTTGGACTGATGCTCGGTTCGGCTGTTACGCTGGCCATTACGGTGATCTACTATCTCATCCGCCGTATTATGACCCTCAGGGAAATTGCTGAGTGCATCCCCGAGGGATTCAAGTCAATGGTTCCTGCCATTCTGATCCTCACGTTTGCCTGGTCGCTCAAGGCCATGACGGATTCCCTTGGCGCCAAGGAATATGTTGAGATGATGGTCAGGTCTTCTGCCGGAAGCTTTGCGATGTTCCTGCCCGCAATCATTTTCCTGATTGCCTGCTTCCTGTCCTTTGCGACCGGAACATCCTGGGGTACATTCGGCATCCTGATCCCGATTACCCTCAGCGTTTTCCCGCTCCAGTCGTCTCTGGGCGTTATCTGCGTTTCCGCCTGCATGGCAGGCGCTGTCTGCGGCGACCACTGCTCACCGATTTCGGATACCACGATCATGGCCTCCGCCGGTGCACAGTGTGAACATGTAACGCACGTTTCAACTCAGCTGCCCTACGCGATTACAGTTGCTGCTGTCAGCTGTGTGGCCTATGCGATCAGCGGCTTTGTTCCGAATGCGCTGATTGTCCTGCCGATTGCTATCTGCCTGATGATCGCCACCCTCGTCGTGATGCAGAAGGTGACCGGTAAAAAGGCCTGATTCCTATCGGGTAAATCAGCACCTTTATGCGCTTTGTGATCAGATTCATGTCAGATGAGAGCGCATAAGATGACTGAACAGCGAGCAAGTTGCTGCCCGGTCCCATTAGAACATGTGCAAAGGACTGCCGAACCCGGCAGTCCTTTTTGGTAATGCCTGATCATGGTGAGCAATTCAGGACAGAGCGTGTGCCCGGGGAAAACAGAAAGTTGACATTCTGTAAACTCCTCTTGAAAAAAGCCAAACCTGCATAGAATATGATAGGCCCAAATGGGAACTGACAGTCGTGATATAAGAATATACAGAAGGCACGATTTCAGTGACCTGAATCTGGTCTGCAGGGCGAGATGAACGATGCAGCCATGATTTCATCTTCACTGAACGCTGACAGTAGTCCTTATACGCTTAATTGACCCGGCTGCGGTTGCAGTCGGGCTTTTGTATTACCCTGCCCCAGGCACAATGCTCCATCTGAAAAGGCCTTAATGGCATCCAAAAGCCCTGCAGGAGAGGGACTCAGAGATTGCAAGTTGCAGCGTTCTATGATAAAATTTTAAGCACATTCTGAATGACATGAAAGGAAAAGAACCCGGGATGAAAAAGTGGCTCGCGCATATCGTTCTCCTTGCGTTTCTGTGTCCTATAACGGCATTTGCGGCAGTTCAGGGCAAGGGATCTGTGCTTTCCGGTACAGTAAGAGTCTGCTTGTCATCTATATCAGATGCGAATCAGGTGGATCTTACCCTTGACGGCAGCTATACGCTGGGCGAAAACGGCAATGCGTATTCGCGGGGAACCAGCCTGCACATATCGAACCGGAACGGGACACTTTACCTGCAGAGTGGCTCCTCGAATCAGAGCGTGGGCACGCAGATGAAACTGCGCCGGCATGATACGGCCGGTGTGAACGGCATCCGAATCGCGCAGGCGAGATATCCGTCAAACCTGTACCCGGGAGATCTTGAAATCCGAGCCTCCGGCACATCGCTCCAGCTTATTGTGCATGTATTTATTGAGGATTATCTCATGGGCGTTGTCCCGTATGAGATGGATAATGACTTTCCCCTTGAGTGCCTGAAGGCGCAGGCGGTCGCTGCCAGAACCTATGCGCTCAAGAAAATGAGCATGCAGTCCTCCGTGTATGACGTTGTCGATACGACCAGCGACCAGGTGTATAACGGGACCCCGGATAGAGCGGCTAACTGCATAGCTGCCGTTCAGGCAACCGCCGGGGTGATCGGACTGATCAACGGCGAATATATGGCGACCTTTTATACCGCATCCAACGGCGGACAGACGGAAAGCGTGAGGAATGCGTGGGGGAGCAATACCTATAAGTACCTTGTGGTCAAGGATGATCCGTATGATCTCAAAAACCCGGCATCCATTGCGAAATCGGTTTCGTTCTACAAGGAAGGAACAACCAGTGTGCCGGCGCTGACCGAACTGCTGCGCAGAGAGGCAGCGGCGAAGCTCGGACTTGACAGCGTTACAATTTCCGGGATTACCGGTGTTCGGGCTACATCGCCCAAATACGGCAGTGAATCTCATGTGTTCAGGACCGTTGAGGTGGATCTTACCATAAAGGGTTCAGGCAGTGTAACGGTGGCACTGGATTACTTCGGCCAGGTTGAGGGAATCTGCGCGATGTCCATCAACTCCATGCAAAATGAGACCCTGACGGTCACGCAGACCGTCGGCGGATACAAACTGACGGCCAGACGCTTTGGCCACGGCATCGGCATGAGCCAGCGCGGCGCGCAACAGATGGCGTCGGATGGGATGAAGTATGAGCAGATTCTCGGATTTTACTATCCGGGCCTGAGCGAAACGTCCTTTACCTTTGAGCGCACGCTGCTGTCCTCACTTGACGGAACCGGTTCAACGGACAGCGATAACTATATTGATGCCGGCAGCGCGGCTGTGAATCTTTCCAATCCGCTAGATGTTCTGAATCTGCGCAAGTCGGATTCGCTTACGGCGCCGGTGCTGGCGGTAATCCCTCATGGCACGCGGGTGACACTGCTCGAGGGCGGCAGCGAATGGAGCCGGATTCAGTACGGCACGCTGAGCGGCTATGTGAAAAGCGAATACCTGATCACAGAAAGCGCGATCCTTGAGGAAACCCAGAGCGTTTCTGAAACGGGCACGGCGGTTGTCGTTCTTTCAGATGAGTCGCAGGTCCTGAATCTGCGCGCATCGCCGACAACCGCGGCGAATGTGCTCAGTTATCTGAGAAGCGGCCAGGTCCTTTCAGTCCTTGAGCGCTATTCGAAGTGGACGCAGGTTCGCTATGGCTCGGTAATCGGCTATGTGATGAATGATTATATCAAGGATCCTGAGGAGAGCGGACGTGAACCCGCTGCCATAGAGACGGCAGAAAAGGCCCTCGAACAGGACCAGGTGGCAATTGTGCTGCCCAGCACCGGCCTCAATCTGCGGCTGTCTGCGTCCATCCGCTCCGCTGTGATTACTGTTTTGCCGCAGGGAACCATTGTAAATATCAGAAGCGGCGCAACTGGCGGCATGCTGCCGGTTTCCATAGGCAATATCACAGGATTTGTGGCCGCGGAATACGTGTACGTGACCTCTCTGCAGACGCCTGAGCCGACAACGGCACCGACGGTGCAGCCGGCACAGCAGCCGTCGCAGCAGGGGACAGTGTCTGAGTCTTTCCGGCTGTATGCCCGCGTAAATGCTGAGAATGGTCTTATTCTGCGTACGGGACCCGCACAGCAGGCAGATGCGGTCAGACTGCTTGAAAACGGCACACTGCTCATGATTACCGGCGAGGCCGAGAGCGGATTTTTCCCGGTGATTGCCGGCAGTGACACCGGTTATGTAAGCGAGAATTACCTGACATTCACGGATGAGGCGGATGCGCTGATTTCGGTGCCTGAATCCAGTGCAGGAGAGGGAATATCTGATACAGCAACCCCTGTTGTTCCAACGGTGACGCCCTCGCCGGTGCCGCCGGCATCTCGTGTCCTTTCCGGGGAAAGCGCGTATGTGAACGCAAGAGGCGGACTCAATCTGCGCAGTGAGCCGGATGCCAGCAGCCGCATTCTCACAGTGATCGCAGACGGCATGCAGGTTGTGGTGCTCGGACCGCTTGAAAACGGATTCTATCCGGTTCGCATCGGCACGCTGACAGGTTATCTGAATGCGGATTATCTCCAGTTCGGAAAGCCTCCGCAGGCGGCAGGTGCTATGTATACAGCAGTGCCAACGGCAACGCCGGTCTCTGAAACGGATGCAGCCTTCGCACAGGGAACGCAGATGGTGGTTAACAGTCAAAACGGACTTAACCTGAGGTCTGCGCCCAGCATATCGAGCCAGATACTGGCGGTTCTGCCCTACGGGGCAGTTGTGACCGCTGACATGGATACAGATGGCGATTTCATTCACGTCAGATGGAACAACTATGATGGCTATGTCAGCCGTACCTATGTCAGCCCGATAGACCCGGAGCATTAACAGATGAGGCGTGCAGCGTCTGCTGGAATGCCATCTGGCAGATCATCCTGCTTTCAGAACAGATGCGCTGCTTGCGGCCTGGCAATCAGATCGGTTCCTGATGATGCAAAAACGGGAAAAGCCAGTACCTGACGATGGAATGCGCCGGACAGGCCATGGAACGCGTACTGCCCAGGCGTAAAGCCTGTGCCTGCCGATGGAAGGAGGGGGACGCCTTGGAGATACCGATTTACGAGGGGGAACGGATAGACGATCTCCAGCGGAACGGACTTCGGATCATCCAGTCCGTTCATGGCTTCCGGTTCGGTACGGATGCGGTGCTCCTGGCGGATTTCTGTGCACCCCGAGTGGGCAGACTGTCTGCGGATATGGGGACCGGTACCGGTGTCCTTCCCCTGCTGATTACAGCCAGAAACCCTGATGTTACGTTTGAGGCGATAGAGCTGTCTGAAACAATGGCTGACATGGCCTCGCGAAGCGTCCGGCTGAACGGCCTCGAGGCGCGCGTCCGCGTTCATGCTGCGGATGTCAGACAGGCGACGGATTTCCTGGGATTTGAGCACATGGACAGTGTTGTTACCAATCCGCCGTATCATCCTGAGGGAACAGGCCTTACCAGCCCGGATAAGGCGATTGCCATGGCACGGGGCGGTGAGAACTGCTGCCCGATTGAGGCGTGGATGCAGGCCTGCGGACGGGTGCTCAAAAATGGCGGGCATCTGTTTCTGATTTACCCGGCAGCAAGGTTTCTGCTGGTCTCCGAGGCGATGCGGCAGTACCGAATTGAGCCAAAACGCATTCGCTTTGTCGCCTCACGTATCCAGGATCCGCCAAAGCTGGTGATGATCGAGGGAATCAAGAGCGGACGGCCTGGTCTGCAGATTCAGCCTGTGCTGTTTACGCATACCGGGGATGGCGAATATACAGAGGAAATGCGGCGGATTTACGGTGAAACAGGCTGAACACTGATCAGATGACGGAATGACTGACTAAAAAAACTTTCTCGCTTTATGTGTATATTCCTCTTTTCCCATATCTGCGGTTTTGGTATAATGACTCTGTTTCTGATTGATAGATGGAAATGGAGGCGTCTCGTGAAATACGAGAAGATGGAGTATAAACTGAAAAAAGCGCTGGATACCGAGCGGTATATTCACACGAAGGGTGTGGAAAAGACTGCACGGAAGATGGCAAGACAGTTTGGCGTAGACGAGGAGAAAGCCGGTCTGGCAGGACTGCTGCATGACTGTGCCAAGTGTCTTTCACTGGCCAAGATGAACAAGGCGGTAAAAGGTTATCCGGTGGATGATCTGATGCGGGAGAGTAAATCGCTCCTGCATTCGGCGGCCGGGCGATGCATGGCAGAGTCGGTATACGGCGTAACGGACCGTGATGTGCTGGAGGCAATCCGCTGGCACACAACCGGACATGCGGGAATGAGCAATCTTGAAAAGATTGTTTATCTTGCCGATATCATTGAGCCCAGCCGCAAACCGTTTCCGGGCATAGAAGAGCTGAGAACGCTGTGTATGGAAGATCTGGATGAGGCGATGCACAAGGCGCTGCTGATGTCGCTTGACCACGTTGCAAGTCAGGGGAAAACCCTTCACCCGGATACACTGGCCGCATTGAATGAGTATGAACCAACTGGAAAGTTGTTAGAACAATATGAAGGAGTAAATGCACATGAAGATTGAAGACATTGCTGTAACAGCTGCGAAAGCATTGGATGCCAAGCGGGGCAAGGATATCGTTGTCCTGCGCGTCGATGAGATGACCGTAATCACGGATTATATGGTCATTGCAACAGGACATTCCGCGATACAGGTGAAATCCCTCGCGGAAAATGTCGAGGAAGAACTGGCCAAGCAGGACGTCTTTGCAAAGCGCAAGGAGGGCATGTCCGAGGGCCGCTGGATCGTCCTTGACTATGGCGATGTTATGGTTCATATCTTTGGCGAGAAAGAGCGCGAATACTATCGCCTTGAGCACCTGTGGTCCGGTGAGAACAACAGGCTTGAAATTGAATTCGATTCCGAAGAGACGGAGGCATAAGCAATGCCCCGCAAAAAGGATATTTTGCTGATTGCTGCGGTTTTGGCCGGCGCACTGATCCTGCTGCTTATTTCGAGGCTGATGCCGAAAAAAACCGTTGAGGAGCGGACGGCTGATGTGACGCTGGCACCGGATGCCATTGAGTATGTGGATGCGACGGCTGCGCCTCCCGCATCCTCGCAGCCAGCGGCTGAAACTGCGGTGCCGGAAATGACTGCGGCGCCTGCAACTGACTCCGCAGCAACAGCGGTACCTGATGTCACATATGAAGAGAAGCCTCCTGTGACGGCAGAACAGGCAACCACGGCTGCTCCTGAGGTAACGGCAGAGCCCGCAGCAACGGCTGCTCCTGAGGTAACGGCAGAGCCCACAGCAACAGCTGCACCTGAGACGAAGGGCGATTTGGAGGTTTCGGCAGCGCCTGCTGACACGGCAGATGCAGGAACGTCCGGGACAACTGAGACAAAGCGTGTGGCGGGACCGATGATTGGCCCCATGCCTGAAATCTCAGATGAACCGGTCAAGGGCCATGTGGTTATCATGGTCGGCGGGCGGCAGTATGGGGATCCGATTCCCATGGACCGCGACAAGATCATCACGATCCGTCAGAGTGATGAGAAGATCAACAGGGTTCATATTACCAGGGACAGTGTCTATATGGAATCCTCCACCTGCGAGAATCAGGACTGCGTGGGTGAGGGTGAGGTTACCCTGGAGAATTACAAGACGCGTATCCTGAGTACATTCATCGTATGTCTGCCGAATGCGGTGACGGTGGAGATGATCCCGGCTGATCCAGCGGAGGCGCAGCAATGAGAAACGGTGCCGCTAAGCAGGTCGCTGTATCAGGCCTTCTGACCAGTCTCATGCTGGTACTCGGACTGGTGGAGCGCCAGTTCCCCCTGACGGCGGCAGTGCCCGGAATCAAGCTGGGCCTGGCCAATTCAGTCCTTTTGTATGCGATCTATATGCTTGGCGTTAAGGAAACGCTCATTCTGATGCTCCTCAAGGCACTGATGAGCTGGGTGATTTATACAAACCTGAACGCCATGTTTTACTCACTGGCAGGCGGTGTCCTGTCTGTCCTGGCAATGCTGATCCTTTACCGGGTAAAGGGCGTCAGCGTGATTGGCGTCAGCGCAATTGGTGCAGTGTTCTTTAATGTGGGGCAGATCCTGATGGCGGTCATCATGCTCAATACGCCCGGCCTTCTGTTCACATACCTGCCGATTCTCATGGTATCCGGTGTTGCGACCGGTGTCCTGACGGGTCTGGTGGCCAAAATGGTGATGGAACATCTGCATGTTCTGAACAAACAGATGCGGTGATGAGCTGACTCCGCGCTGGTCCTGCGAAGTGCGGGAAAAGGATGCGGAGCCTTTACGAATGGTTGACATGACCTGATCTGTTTCTGCTGGACATACGGTACAGCATGTTTGGCAGGAAATGAATACATGGACGCCCAATGACTGAACCGGCGTCCATATTTGGAGGAGTGATATTGTGTCAAATCTGCTGGAAGCCCTTTGGATGAAACCGGAAACAGGGGCACGCATGGCTGCCCTGTACGGCGCTGCGGATGTGGAAAACCAGAAAAAACGCTATGAGGCGTTAGCTGTACGGTATGAACAGTGCTTTGGAAAACCGGACGGGCAGTTGTATGTCTTTTCAGCGCCGGGCCGGACGGAAATCGGCGGCAACCATACGGATCATAACAATGGATGCGTTTTGGCTGCGGCAGTCAATCTGGATACGGTTGCTGTGGTCTGCCCGCGTGCGGACGGGATCATCATGGTCGACAGCGAGGGATTCCCGCCAATGGAGATTCATACGGATGATCTGGCGGTCAATGAGGTAGAATTCGGAACGACGACGGCCCTGATCCGCGGAACGGCCGGCGCGCTCAGGGAGCGCGGCATGCAGATTGGCGGATTCAATGCGGTCATCACGTCATCTGTCGCCCGTGGGTCCGGACTGTCCTCCTCCGCAGCCTTTGAGGTGCTGATTGCGGCGATCCTGGACGGCATTTACAATGGGTTTGTGATAGATGCCCAGACGCGCGCTGAGATCGCGCAGGAAGTTGAAAACCGCTGGTTCGGAAAGCCCTGTGGGCTTATGGACCAGATGGCCTCCTCGGTTGGCGGCCTTGTGACCATTGACTTTGCGGAGCAGCGGGCCAGAGTCGAGGCGCTGGCATATGATTTCGCCGCTAAGGGATATGCGCTCTGCGTGGTCAATACGGGCGGCGATCACGGGGACCTGACGGATGACTATGCAGCCATCCGCAGTGAGATGGAGTCCGTGGCACAGGCACTGGGTGCACATGTGCTGCGCGAGGTGCCGGAGCATGTTTTTGAGGAGAAGATTCCGGAGATCCGCGGGAAGGTCAGTGACCGGGCACTCCTGCGCGCCATGCATTTCTATGATGACAATGCGCGCGTTTCCGAGCAGGTTGCAGCACTGCGTGAGGACGATCTTGACGGGTTCTTTGATGCCGTCCGC
>JAFSZW010000562.1 GCA_017458865.1 Clostridia bacterium | reverse complement strand
GCTTCTGCCTTTTCCCTGGGTTCTTTCTTGAGCATGATGGGTGCACAGGTCAGATTGTCCATGACCGTCATGTGCGGGAACAGATTGAACTGCTGGAACACCATACCCATGCGCTGTCTGTGCAGATTCAGATTCACTTTGGGGTCCATGAGGTCATCCCCCTCAAAGATGATGTGACCGGACGTCGGTGTCTCAAGCATATTGAGGCAGCGCAGGAACGTGGACTTTCCCGCTCCGCTGGGACCTATGACGCAGATCACATCCCCGCGTTCAATATCCACGTCAATATTGTCAAGGACCTTGAGATCCCCGAACCGCTTTGTCAGCTGCTTAACGTTTATCACGGTTCATCTTCCTTTCCGCCGCACCCAGCAGGCGTGTCAGGCCAAGAACGATTATGAGGTAGGTAACCGCCACAATCAGGAGCGGATTGACTGCATCAAAGGTAATCGACTTTGCCCGCTCGCCCATCTTTGTCAGGTCCATGACACCGACATAACCGGCAACGGAGGTCTCCTTGACGAGCGCGATCAATTCATTGCCGATGGCCGGCAGAATGTTCCGGATTGCCTGCGGCATGATGACCTTGCGCATCGCCTGCAGCTTGGACATGCCAAGGCTCCGTCCCGCTTCCATCTGCCCGCGGTCCACGGCATTAATGCCGCTTCTCACAATCTCCGCGACATAGGCAGCAGAGTTGAGGCCGAAAGCAAGGATGCAGACACCCAGTTTATTCCGGGTACCGGAGAAGATGACAAAAAAGAAGACCAGCAGCAGCACCATCATGGGAATACCGCGGATGACGGTGGTATACACGTCACAGATCATCTCAAGCGGCCGCAGTGCCCTGTTATCCTCCGAAAAATACTTGCAGATAGCCAGAATGGCGCCTACCACAATGCCGATGCACAGTGCGCCCAGCGTAATCAGTACGGTATTCTGGAGGCCCAGCAGCATCTGCCGCCAGTATCCGGTTTCAATAAATGTCTGGTGCAGTTTTGTCAGCCATGCACTCAAACGGATCTCCCCCTTCACATGAACATGACAGAAGATGCGACAGTGTCGCATCTTCTGCTCTGTACTGTTTTACTGCTGTTCTCAGTTTGCGCTCGCCGGCGAGGTATACGGTGCCCCATACTTGTCAAACAGCGCCTTGACAGTGCCGTCTGCAACCATTGCATTTACGATCTCATTGATCGCCTCGACGAGATCATCGCTGCCCTTTGCAAAAGCAAATGCATACGGCTCAGTCGTCATGGCATCCGGCAGAATAACCAGCTTCTTGCCGTTTCCGGCATTGTTGGCAGCAACCATTTCAGCCGCCGTCAGGTCATCTATAACCCATGCGTCCACAGTGCCATTCATCACTGCAAGCTCAGCATCCACATTGGTGGTATAGGCATCTATACTGTATCCGTTCTGCAGGCAGAACAGCTCAGCCGTTGTTCCGCTCTGCACGGAAATGAGCTTGCCATCCAGATCCGCCTTGGAAGCAATTGCATTGCCCTCGACCACAACGATGGCCTGTGCTGCAAGACAGTATGGATCAGTGAACAGGACGTTCTTTTTCCTTTCCTCGGTTACAGAGAAACCGGAAACGCCCATATCATACGAGCCGTTCATAACGCCAAGTAAAATAGAGTCAAAGTTTACCTGCTCAATGGTCAGCTTGACGCCCAGTTTCTCGGCGACTGCTTCCATAATATCAATCTCAATGCCAGCTACAGATCCGTCTCCCTGCAGAGATTCAAACGGCGGGAAATCCGGACTGGATGCAATCACCAGCTCACCGCTGTCTTTCACAGATGTCAGTGTCGCCACATCTGCCAGTGCGGCACAAGAGAATACCGTCAACAGCGCACAGAGCACAAAACATACAAACTTCTTCATTAGATAACCTCCTCAGATCCCCTGTCGAACCATCTGCTCAGAGAAACTCAATCATGGGATTTTCCGCATTCTTTCTCTCCCGCACGGGAGAGTGCGCATAGCTTACAGCGATTTTTTTCATCTGTCAAGAGGTTTGATGAATAATTATTCAAAATTTTTGAATAATTATTCATTTGGTCGTCCTCTCCAAAAAAAGCACATACCCGACGGGAATAAAACCGTCAGGCATGTGCTGGTTCAGTCAGATTGTCCTCGCAGACGCCAGGCAGATTGCACCCGGATCACTGAAGGATCTTCGCAATACAGGCTGCAATCCGGTCCATCTCCTCCATGGAATTTTCCATTCCCAGCGTGATGCGGACCGTTCCACGCGCATATTCCCCAGGTACATGGATTGCCTCCATCACATGCGAGAGCACAGTCTCCCTTGAATTGCACGCTGAGCCCGTTGCCACCGCGATGCCCATCAGGTCAAGGCGGTGCAGGATCATCTCCCCGTCTGTATCGCGGAACGATACAGACAGGCTGCCTGGAACATGTGTCTCTGCACCATTGACGATATAGTCAATCCCAGCTCCTGTGAGGCCATCCATCAGGCGTGTTCTCAGTTCTTCCAGATATTCTGCCTCACTTTCCATGGTCCGAACATGTTCTGTGAGTGCTGCAGCCATCCCCACGATGCCGGCCACATTTTCCGTTCCGGACCGCCAGCCCATTTCCTGTCCGCCGCCGTGAATGAGCGGCTCCAACTGGATACCTCTGTGCACATAGAGAAAACCGACGCCCTTCGGTCCGCCAAACTTGTGTGCTGAGGCAGACAACATCTGTATGCCCATCTTTTCCACGGAAATCGGGATATGTCCAACCGCCTGGACGGCATCCGTATGGAACGGAATACCCTCGCGGCTCGCAATCCCGGACAGTTCCTGTACAGGCTCCACCGTGCCGATTTCATTGTTTGCTGTCATAATGGAAACGAGAATCGTTTCGGGACGAATCGCTGCTTTAAGGTCTGCAGGCGAAACCAGTCCCTTTGAGTCCACTGGCAGGTATGTCACATCATATCCAAACCGCGTGAGGAAATCACAGACATTCAGTACAGCGTGATGTTCAATGGCGCTGCATATGATATGCCGCCGGCGAGCGGGCCACCTGAAGGCAGTTCCCTTGAGTGCCCAGTTGTCCGCCTCCGTCCCGCCGGATGTAAAGTAGATCTCCTTCGGCGAGGCGCCAATTAACGCTGCTATGGCATTCCTTGCTGCGTCTACAGCCTTTCTAGGGTTCCTGGCCAGCGAATACAATGTGGAAGGATTTCCGTACTCCGCCTC
>JAFSZW010000561.1 GCA_017458865.1 Clostridia bacterium | reverse complement strand
CGTCGCCATGGGCCGGTCCATTGTCCGCAACCCGAAGCTCTTCCTGTTTGACGAGCCGCTCTCAAACCTTGACGCCAAGCTCCGCGGTGCCACGCGCCGGGAGATCCTGCTCCTGCACAAGCGCCTCAAGGCGACCATGATGTACGTCACGCATGACCAGACTGAGGCGCTGACCCTCGCGGACCGCATCGTCTGCATGTCCATGGGCCACGTGCAGCAGGTCGGCACACCGCTCGAACTGTATGATTCACCGGCGAACCTGTTCGTTGCAAGCTTCATCGGCCTCCCGCCCATGAACTTCTTCGACGCCCGAGTGGACGGCGGCAGGCTGATCGGCAGCCAGTTCGAGACGACGCTCTCGCCCGAAAATGCAGATCTGCTTAAGGCCTACAACGGCAAGACCATTACCCTGGGCGTACGGCCTGAGAACATCACCGCCGGCGGTGACATCTCAATGAAGGTCACCACCAACGAGAACCTCGGCATGAACACCCTGGTGCACGGCCATCTCGGTTCGGCCACCGATCCGGCCAACAAGATTACGGCCAAGCTCCGCGGCTGGTGCAATTACCAGAACGGTGACGTTGTCCCGATTTCCTTCAACCGGATGCACTTCTTTGACAAGGAAACCACCAATGCGATAGGGAGGAAGTAAGCATGAGCGACAATCGTAACAGCGCAACCAATATGCCTGAATTTCTCCGGAAGATCATCGTTCACCTGAAGCGGAAACCGCAGACCATCCCCATGCTGGCGCTGGTCATTGCCTTTCTGATCTACAGCCTG
This sequence comes from Clostridia bacterium, assembly GCA_017458865.1. GTDB lineage: Bacteria > Bacillota > Clostridia > Christensenellales > Aristaeellaceae > Ventricola. Next base: position 3,501 of record JAFSZW010000561.1, on the reverse strand, counting down.
AACCTGACCAACATTTCGCATACCACCAGCCGCATTCAGGGCTCCGGCATGGGCCTGTATGGATTTATCACCATGCTCCTTTCCATGCTGTCCTTTGTCTGCTTCTCGAACGCGTATCCCAACCGGAAACCCATCAACAAGCCCATGTTCATCCTGATGCTGGTCATGATCGGCATTATCATCTTTGCCGATGTCCAGTACCGCGGGCTCATCCACACGGCGCTCAACCGCGCCGAAAACCCCATCGCCATGGAGAACTACATTGACGCGGCCTACAATATGCTCTTTACGCACATTGCCACGCTCATCGTCTCCGTTGCGCTGATTCTCGTCATGCCTGTCTACGCCAAGGCCATCCGGAGCATCAAGACATCCATCGACGTCGAGGACAATGGCGGTCTGGGCGAAATCGATATTTCCGGCGAAAACTGATCGGTTCATCCATTAGGCGGCGCATGCCGCCTAATTTTAAGAAACATCAGGAGATACAATGGCATTCGGACGTAAAAAAACGGAACCCGAAGAGGCGCGGACACCAGCGGATTATTACAAGCTCCATACCGAGGCCATTAATGATCTGATCAACGCCTCTCCGGAGAACTCCCCCAAGGTATCGGAGGAGGAACTCCGGAAATACCGCTCAAAACAGGGCATCCGCCTGAGCGATGCTGCGAAGGCGCTGCTCCTCAAGGGCTGGTTCAACGGTGCCTGCTGCTTTTTCTTTTTCTGGGGCATCGGGTTCTACGTAAACGGAACACTCGACCAGATGTTCATCCTTGCACTGGCCATGGGCATACTCAATGACCTTATCGTCAACAATATGCTCCGCTTCATGTCAAGGACAAAGCACGGGAACGACGTGTTCATGATGTACCCCGAGAAGAAGTATGTGAACCTGTTCCTGAACATTCTCCACTTCTTCCTCGTCCTCTTTCTCGTCTTCATGGTCTACAACGTCATCAACATCATCCTCAATGCCATCATGGGCACCCCGGACGGTGTGCATTTCGGTGTTGAGCCCGTCTTTTTCGGGATCATCACCCTCGGTGTTGATATGCTCCTGATTCAAATGAAACGCACCATTAAACAAATGCTGGCAGATGCGAAGGCATCCGCTCAGCGCACGAGGTAACATGTATTCGAAAATTGACGATTATGTCCTTCAGCTGATCCGGGAGTCCTCTCCCGAGAAAACAGCCTGGAACATTGAGCGCGTCCGCCAGGGCAAGCCCGCCGACTGGAACTACATCGACGGCTGCATGATGACCGCCCTGCTGTCCATGACCGACATTACCGGCGATGCACGGTACTTCGGGTTCGCTGAGTCCTTCATCGATTCCTTCATCGGGGATGACGGCAGCATTCGCACTTTCAATCCGGACAAGCACAGCATTGATGACATCAACGAGGGCCGCGTCCTCTTTGAGCTCTATCAAAAGACCGGGAAGGAAAAATACCGTCTGGCGGCAGACCGGCTGGTGCAGGCACTGCTTGACCAGCCACGCACCGAGGAGGGCAACTTCTGGCATAAGGCCATTTACCCCAATCAGGTATGGCTTGATGGTCTTTACATGGGCCAGGTCTTCTATGTCCTTTACGAAAAGTATTTCGGCACGCAGAACTATGCGGATACCGTCCGCCAGTTTGAAAACGTCCGTGACCACATGCGCGATTCCAACACCGGTCTCTACTTCCACGGATACGACCAGAGCCGCAAGGCATTCTGGGCGGACCCCGTCACCGGACGCTCCCGCTCCTTCTGGCTGCGGGCCATCGGCTGGTTTACCATCTCCCTCATCGACATCCTGGAGCAGCTGCCCGATTCCAGTGGCAGGGACAGCCTTGCAGCGATCTACCGCGACCTCATGGCAAGTCTCGACCGCTTTGCCGATCCCGAGACCGGCATGTACTGGCAGGTCATCGACCAGCCGGGACGCGAGGGCAACTACCTTGAAACGAGCGGCTCCAGCATGATCGCCTATGCCATGCTCAAGGGCGCCCGGCTCGGCATTCTTGATAAAGAATATGCCGCCAAAGGCCGGAAAACCTTTGACGGCATTGTGAACCGTTATCTGTCCTTTACAGGCAATACGCTCAATCTTGGCGGCATCTGCCTGGTTGCCGGCCTCGGTCCTGAGAACAACCCCAGGCGGGACGGCACCTACGAGTACTACATCTCTGAGCCCATCGTGGAGAATGACGCGAAAGGTGTCGCGCCTTTCCTGCTCTGCTACACGGAGATCAAGCGTCTCCCTCAGGCGGAAACAGTTTGATGGAATCTGCCGTGAACGCCTCCGGCATCTCCTGCTGCAGCAGGTAATGCGTAGGTGCCACGCCGTATTTCTTCTTGAACATCCGGGAGAAATAGAGCGGTTCACGGAACCCGCACAGGCGGGAAACCTCCGTCATGTTGGCATCCCTGCCGAACGAGGTCAGCCACTCCGCCGCGGTCTGCAGCCTCAGGTCTGATAGATACTGATGCGGCGTCAGCCCGATCTCGCTCTTGAAAAGCTTCCTCAGGTAATCAATGCTGAACGGCAGCGATTCAAGATATTTGTCGAGCTCAAAGTTGCAGTCCGCATAATTGTGGATGAGGCTGGTCATGATTTCCTCGACGATCTCGTTGTGGAACCTTGCCCCGCAGTATTTGGTGACATAGGACACGATGAGATATGCGTAGGATGTGAGGAGCGTATCGTTTTCCGCCGCCCCTTCCTTAAAGTGGTGAAATGCAGCCATGAACGCATTGAGGATAAAATGGTTGCGGTCATCCACAAAGCTGACCGGCGTCTTGTAAAAGAGGGCTGCATCCCTGATGTTCAGATGGAGGTTGGTAAACCCTTCTTTTGAACTGTTGACGTGCGTCATGTGCGGCGGGACGCAGATAACCGTTCCTGTCTGATAGGGAATGGTTGTTCCCTGATTAAACGTCATCGTACCGGATCCGCTCGTACAGTAGATGACCTCCCAGGTCTCATGACTGTGTTTGGGCACCGTAAAGGTAATTGTATGCTTTCCTGCATAAACAATTGTCATCATTTCAGTTACCTCCTACGATCAGACAGTAAATCTCCTTGCTAAGTGTAACAGAACCAGGACGGTTTTGTCCATCATAAAATTAACTGTTTCGATTTCCTTTCCTCTGATTCCGGATCCGCGTTCCGGATCCAAGACTAATTGCGCTTAGTGCGCCAACAACGGACAGGAGGCATTCCATCATGGCATACCTGACACTCAAAGATATCAACAAAATCTATCCCAACGGTTTCCACGCCGTCCACGATTTCAATCTTGAAATCCAGAAAGGCGAATTCATCGTCTTTGTTGGTCCTTCCGGATGCGGAAAGTCCACGACGCTGCGGATGATCGCCGGCCTTGAGGATATCAGCAAGGGCGATTTTCTGATTGACGGGAAGCGGGCTAATGAAATGGGCCCCCGTGAGCGCCAGATTGCCATGGTCTTCCAGAGCTACGCCCTGTATCCGCAGATGACCGTCTTTG
>JAFSZW010000050.1 GCA_017458865.1 Clostridia bacterium | reverse complement strand
GGAACGGTCCGGTTCAGATGTTGAAAGGAGCCGAAAATGCAGCAAAGCAGTCCTCAGTGTCTAAGCGAAAGTGTTGACCTGCATATGCATTCCCGCGCAAGTGACGGGACACTGACGCCCTCGCAACTGATGAAAGTGGCAAAGATGGCCGGTGTGCAGCTATGCGCACTTACCGACCACGACACCTGCGCAGGGTTTGCTGAGGCAGATCTGGCCGCCGAGCGTCTCGGGATCTGTCTGATTCCCGGCATTGAACTCAGCTGCGGCGGCGCAAAGGAGATCCACGTGCTTGGCTATGGCGTGGACCCGGCGCATCCGGGCCTGATGTCGTTTCGTGACCGCCGGATTGCAGAGCGCCAGGCGCGCGCTGCGGCCATGCTGGATGCGCTTGAGGCTGCAGGCGTGCCCGTGGACAGGGAATATGTCTACGGGATTGCCAGTGAATTCATTGGACGCCCGCACATTGCACGGGGACTTGTCAGGGCAGGCTATGTGCATACCGTAGAGGAAGCTTTTAACCGGTACCTTCTGCCGGGAAAGCCGGGCTATGTGCCTCGGCCGGAGGTGACGGTCCGGGAGGGATGCGAACTGATTCATGCCGCAGGCGGTATTGCGGTTCTGGCACATCCCATGGAACTCAAATATGGCGATATGGTCCTGTCCACGCTGGTCCATGAATGGCGTGGTCAGGGGCTCGATGGAATGGAGATCTATCATCCGAGCACGGCAAATCATAAGGTTGGGCGGTTGAGGAGCATTGCCAGCCAGGAAGGGCTGCTGATCACCGGCGGTTCCGATTTTCATGGACCGGATGTCCGGGATATAAAGATTGGCGAGGGTGTCCGGCGCTGGGAAACCGCGAGAAATGATCTCCGTCGCCTGTTTGACGCCATGCAGCGTCCCATGCCCGGGATACTGGCATGATGCACTCAGATCCCCTTCAGGGGCGTTGGACGGTACACAGAACTGAAGGCAGCCTGGTGTGCGATTGGCCGGGCAGCGGCAAACATGCGCAGCCTTGCCAAAGGCGGCTGCCCGGGATACAATATGCCTGTTCGGGAAACCGTGACAAGAGATGAAAAGGAGATCCGGCAATGACCATACTGCTCAGGAATATTCGGACACTGGTAACCTGCGATGATATCGACCGGGTGCTTGGTGGCGTGGACCTGCTGATCCGGGATGGCAGAATTGCGGACATTGGGCCGGGGCTTGTGGCAGAGGCAGATGAGGTCCTTGACTGCAGCAATATGCTCTGTTATCCGGGGCTCATCAATACCCATCATCATCTGTATCAGCAGTTTTCCCGCAATCTGCCCGAGGTGCAGGATCTGGAACTCTTTGACTGGCTCAGAGTGCTTTACGAGGTCTGGAAAAATCTGGATGCAGAGGTCGTGAGGATGTCCTCTCTGACCGGCATGGGTGAGCTGATGAAAAATGGCTGCACGACCTGCTTTGACCACCACTATGTCTTTCCAAAGGACGCCGGCGATTTGCTCTCGGCGCAGTTTGATGCGGCAAAGACGCTCGGCATACGCTTTGCAGCCAGCCGCGGCAGCATGGATTTGAGTAAAAAAGACGGCGGATTGCCGCCGGATTCTGTAGTCCAGACCGTGGATGAGATCCTGACGGACTGTGATGACGCGATTTCCCGCTGGCATGACCCGGGGTTTGGGTCCATGCGGACAGTTGCACTGGCTCCCTGTTCACCGTTTTCTGTTTCAGAAACCTTGCTGCGCGAGACGGCAAAGCTGGCCCGCTTAAGGGGTGTCCGTCTGCATACGCATCTGTGCGAGACACTGGATGAGGAACAGTATACCCTGGAGCGCTTCGGCCTGCGGCCGCTTGCCTATATGGAAACGCTCAATTGGGTGGGACCGGACGTCTGGTATGCTCATGGCATCCACTTCAATGACGATGAAATCCGCCGGCTGGCAGAGACTGGCACCGGTGTTGCTCATTGTCCT
>JAFSZW010000560.1 GCA_017458865.1 Clostridia bacterium | reverse complement strand
GGATATCTTTACTTTTTTTCATGCCACACATGAATCTTTTTCATGTCTAATACGAATAAGATGAAAGGAAACTACAGAAATGTACGGATATGGATGAATTGGAACATCATGATGAGCTGTCCGGTGCTCGAATGGAAATGTGAGAGGAATATAAAAGTACGAAAGAAACGCCCTGAAACCACGGAAAACTTGCCAAACAGCCTCTCTCTGTGGTATCCTTCACATGTCGGGAGGCAGAATGAAAACGGGGCTGGCCCGATGGTTTCACTGGTTCTTAGCCGGATGCATGGGGCATCTGGCGGTCTTCATCTGAACCGGAAATCCGTGCATTTTCCGGCAGTGGATGAATCAGGCGAACAGATGGAACAGTGTTAATTAATGATAGGAGTTTGACTTTGAGAAAACTGATATTTTTACTGATGCTGATCCTGCTTTTCTTCACCACGGCATATGCCGAGTCCATGACGGGTGTAACCAAAACGGGGAATCTGAATGTGCGGAAAAAAGCCGCATCAACCAGTGACCGGGTGGCAATCATCAGGAACAAGGGAGAAGTGGTTACAATCCTCAAAGAGGAAGAGAACCGCATGGGAAACAGATGGTACTATATCGAGATGAAGAACGGCAAAAAGGGCTATGTGCAGGCAGAATACATAGATGCTTCCACAGATGGTGACGCCGTGGATGCCTCGCAGGCTTCCCATACCATCTCTTTCAGGACATCTCATACGGGTGGTGAAACCTACAATTCCGTAGGCGATGTGTGGACGTTTTATCATGAGATAAACGGAAAGCAGATCGACAGGAAAAACGGTGTATTTGAGTTCATTGCCGGTGAGGAATATACATTCTACACCCGGGTTCGAGAACAGGACAGTATACCGGATACCGGTGCTACTTCATTGCTGGTTGTCCCGACGAATCAGGATATCATGAATGGGTTTTCAGTGGAGCTCAAGGTGAAGGTTGAGGAAAACAGCGGTCCGTATCGGGGAAAGAGTGTTGTATGGACAGTTCTCTGGACAATTGATCCAATCCTTATCCAGTAAGCAGCGGACATTGCAGGCAATAACGTTTATCTGTAGCGCCGCAGGGCACATCGTTTTGCGCTGTATCCTGCGGCGCTTTAAGTTTTCATTGACTGATTTCAGCCTCTCTGGGATAATTGAATCAGGTGGAATGCGTCCATATGCACACAATCCGGGTGAAAGAAGGGAAACAGATGGTGAGGATATATGGGACAATGGGTCCGTCCTGCGAGACGCAGGAAACGCTTGAGGCAATGCTTGCCCGGGGACTTTCAGGTCTCAGGCTCAATATGAGCCATGCGACACCGGAGGAGTGCCTGGGTCGGGTTAAAACCATCCGGGCTGCCTGTGATGCTGTGCAGCGTCCCTGTGATATTGTGCTGGATCTCAAGGGACCTGAGCAGCGTGTGGGCTGGCTCAAAAAGCCCCTGTGCCTGTATCCAGGGGATGAGCTGATTCTTAAAAGCAAGAACAGAAAAGAAGAGCTGCCGATTCTCTGTGTCCCGCCTGCGGTTGTAGATTCCGTAGAACCCGGGGACCGTCTCCTGGTTCATGACGGCATGGTCACCATTGAGGTAGTCGAGGCGCTGGAGCCGGAACTGTATACACCCCCGGTACCTCAGCCCGGTGGCGAGGCGCAGGCGGCGGATACTCGGGAAACAGAGGATGCAGATGGACTGGCAGAGGACACAGAAGATGATGAGCCTGCTGATGGGACGCCGGAGGTGATCGTCCGGAAACGCTTCCTGTGCAGGACGATCTGCGGCGGAAGGATTTCGTCCCAGCAGTCGGTCAAGATTGTGAACAAGGAACTGGACGGGCCGATTCTCTCAGCCATTGATCTGAGCGCGCTGTATATCGCCCGGGAGATGGACATCAATGGCGTCATGCTCTCATTTGTTCGGAATGCTGAGGATGTGCTGGAGGCGAAAGCAGCACTTGCCAGCCGGGATCTGAATGTCAGGGTCTTTTCCAAGATTGAGTCAGTGACCGGCATCGCGCATCTGGATGAGATCATTGAGGTGTCGGATGTCATTATCATTGCACGCGGGGATCTTGGAAATGCTGTGCCGCTGTGGGAACTGCCGGGTGTGCAGAAACGCATTGCCGCAAGATGCCGTCAGGCGGGAAAGCCGTTTATGGTGGCCACACAGATGCTCCAGAGCATGACCGCGAAGGCGGTTCCGTATCGCGCGGAGCTGCTGGATATCTATAACGCTGTCATGGACGGCGCCTCGTATGTCATGGTTACCGGGGAAACAGCGATTGGGAAATACCCGGTTGAGGTGATAGATTTTCTCGCGAAAACGGCGGCTGAGGCAGAAAAGGATATGCAGGCAGCGCTGGAATGACGCCACGGCATGAAAAAAAGCTGCCTGATGGCAGCTGCATACAGATCAGATGGACGAGGTGGAGAGGGTAATCAGGTCAACGGTCGGCGGATTGAACAGACGCATGAAAAAGAACGGATAGTTGCTGTCAGTGGATCCGAGTCCCCTGGAGGGAATGAATCTGGTTTTGCCGATCTGTGTGGGGCGGTCCATGAATTGCTTTCCGGGAAACAGCCCGTAGCGGGGAAGGGTCTCCGTTGGCACAAAAACGGGGCCGATCCACGGCAGGCGGGTGAGACCACCGAGAAAATGACCGTAGAGAATCAGATGAATCGGGTAACTCTTCGCCCCAGAGGTGATATTAAGAACCTCCGTATTTGGTGCGTGCGTGAGAACGATGGTGACATCCTTTTCCGTGAGAGAGGCACGCATTTGGGCAGTGTCGTTGATCGACTGGAGCTGAAACTCCGCCAGTTCTATCGCATTTTCATCTCCGCTGGCACGCGCCGCGTACAGCTTCTCCTCATATTGCCAGCGCAGCTGATTGACGTCCAGGGTAGCCTGCGTGAGCGACAGGAACCAGATTTTCTGATCCTCCTCTTCGATATATTGCGGCGAGTTGAGGAGGGTTGCCTGACGCTGCCGGGCACCAAGTACCCAGGGCGCAAACGGGCTGCCGCCCGGTGCATAAGCCATGGAGGCAGGCTCGGGGTCTGAATCACCGGCAATGAAGTAGACGGGAACATCCGGTTGCAGTTCATGGAGGACGTCAAGGAGCTCATAGAATGGCTCTGCATTCCCGAGATCCGAGAGCATGTCGCCGGTGATCAGGACGACGTCAAAGGACTCTTTTGCCAGTGCAGACCGGAGAATGCGCTGATCCTTGCCAAAGCGGGCGCCCTTGAGGTCGCTGATATGCAGAATGGAGAAACCGTCGAGGGACTCAGCCAGACCGGTGACAGGCACATTGGTCCGTCGAATGAAAACAAACTGGTTGATGAGCAGATTGGACAGAATTGTGAGTGCCAGGATGAAAAGCAGAACGACCAGGACAAAGAACAGGGGAGAGTGTCTTCGCCGTTCTTCAAAGAATCGGCTGTCCGGTGAAGAGGCAAAAAAATGGCGGACACGTTCCGCTGAAAAGGCATCGTATTCGCTTCGACTTTTGGATGGACGGCGGTTCATATGATCAGCTCCCGAATGGAATGACCGAATTATATCGTATGCCTGAGGTCAATTCAATTCGCTCAATTGAATTTCGTATGCTTTTAACAAAGTCGGGCGAAAGCTGATGCAGGACCGTTTTTACCGGATTTTGCCTGTATTGGATACATCTCTTGAGGAGGATGTCAGATGGCCAAAAACAAAACTTTGTATATCTGTTCCGCATGTGGATACGAGGCGGCCGGATGGATGGGAAAGTGTCCCGGATGCGGCGCATGGAATACGCTTGAGGAGATGACAGAACCTGCGGGAAATGCGATTACGACAGGCGTAACGGAACAGAAACCGCTTAAACAGCGTCCTGGGACGGGCGCAAGTGCGTTGCGCCTTTCAGAGATCACGGCAGAGGAAGCCCCAAGAATGGTGATGGGCATAGGCGAACTGGACCGTGTGCTGGGTGGCGGAATTGTGGATGGTTCCCTGATTCTGGTCGGCGGCGATCCGGGAATCGGCAAGTCGACGCTGCTGCTGCAGGCATCAGATAAGCTGGCGGCAGCGGGAAAGCGGGTACTCTACATCTCTGGTGAGGAATCCGCCAAGCAGATCAAGATGCGCGCAACCCGTCTGGGCATCTCCAGTGAGGACATACTGATTCTCAGCGAAAACGCGATGGACCAGCTTGAAAAGCGTTGGACGGAGCTCCAGCCGGAT
>JAFSZW010000559.1 GCA_017458865.1 Clostridia bacterium | reverse complement strand
TTCCATGAACGTTCTCAAGGACCTTGACTTTGACCTGCTCAAGATTGACATGGAATTCCTCAAGAACTTCCACGGCAACATGAACTCCCGCAAGATCATCTCAAGCGTCATCAACCTGGCAGAGGCGCTCAACATGCGGACACTCTGCGAGGGCGTTGAGACTGAGGAGGCCGTTGAGTTCCTGCGCCAGGCTGGCTGCGGCCGTCTGCAGGGTTATTACTACGGCAAACCAATGGTCTATGCGGAGATCATTGAAAAGATCAAAGACGGCACTTACCGGGTATCTGATAAGCAGGAATGGTCCTGATCACCATTCCTGCCCGCTGCCGGCAGCGCTTTTTCTTCGGGACAGTACCGCTCAGCTTTAAGTAATAGGCCGGGCGGCACTGTCCCTTAAGCTTTTACCAGACAACAGATGACCATCGCGGCAAACTGCCACGGCAGGCTGGATCGGATATTCGGCTGCAGCATCTATTTCCCGTACAGGACGATGGTCTCAGAATGGATAATGGAGGAATATCAATGGGCCGTTACTTTGGAACAGATGGATTCCGCGGTGAAGCGAACATCAACCTAACATGTGAACACGCGTTCAAGATTGGCAAATTCATCGGCTGGTATTATGGAGAGCGTCTGCATAAGCGCGCTCGGGTCGTGATCGGGAAGGATACGAGACGATCAAGCTACATGTTTGAGTACGCAATTGTGGCCGGTCTGACAGCCGCCGGCGGAGATGCCTACATGCTGCACGTCACCACCACGCCCGGCGTGGCCTTTGTTGCCCGCCGCGACAATTTCGACTGTGGCATCATGATCTCCGCCTCGCACAACCCGTATTATGACAACGGGATCAAGCTGATCAATGATCGCGGCGAGAAGATGGATGATGTGACCATAGGGGCGATAGAGTCGTATCTTGACGGCGAATATGACGGGTTTAACGGTGCCGACCTGCCGTATGCTCTCCGGGATGAACTGGGTGAGATCGTCGACTACGTATCTGGTCGCAACCGCTATATCGGCTACCTGAGTTCGCTTGCAGAGCATTCCTACCGGAATGTCCGTGTGGGGCTTGACTGCGCGAACGGCAGTGCCTGGAACATTGCCCGAACGGTATTTGAGGCGCTTGGCGCAAAGACGTTTGTCATCAATGCCGAACCGGATGGCTTCAACATCAACCGGAATGCCGGCTCAACCCACATTGAAGGGCTCCAGCGCTTCGTGCTCGAGAATCATCTGGATGTCGGTTTTGCCTTCGACGGTGATGCAGACCGCTGCCTGGCTGTGGATGAGAAGGGGCAGGTTGTCGATGGCGACAAGATCATGTATATCCTCGCCACGCAGCTCAAGAAGGAAGGAAAGCTGACCGGGAACAAGGTTGTCACAACGATCGTCAGCAATCTGGGCCTTTACAAGGCATTGGATGAGGCAGGCATAGGCTATGAGAAGACGGCCGTCGGTGACCGGTATGTCTATGAAAACATGGCGAAAAACGGCTACCGTGTCGGCGGCGAGCAGACAGGACACATCATCCTCAGCAAGTTTGCCACGACAGGCGATGGTATCCTCACATCCATTGAGATCATGGAAGCGATGATGGACAGCAAACAGACGCTCTCTCATCTTGCAGCGCCTGTACGGAAGTATCCCCAGGTGCAGCGCAATGTGCCGGTCCGGGACAAGAAAGCCGTCCGCGATAACACTGTTGTAAATGAGACACTGAAAGCACAGGAGGCACTGCTTGGCGATACGGGGCGCATGCTCCTGCGCGAGAGCGGCACAGAGCCGGTCATGCGGGTCATGGCGGAGGCCCTTGATCAGCGGATGGCAGAGCAGTGCGTGGAAGCTGTCGTTGATGCCATGCGGAAGGAGGGACTTGCCTGATGCCGGACAATCATGAGAATGTGCAGGACCCTTCCAGAGAGACGCTTCCTGAGACAGATGAAATGGTAGCATTTCATCCGTCGCCCTTCCAGCGGGTGCTTGCCATGTTTGGCGTCATAGCGCTGATTCTGCTGTTTATCGCGCTGCTGTACCTGATTCGGAAGATGGCGTGATTTGCCTGGAATTTCACTTTGGCAAAGGGAATCTGAAGGCTCTGTCCGGACACATCGTACAGTCCACAGCCAATCTCTGTAGGCGTGTCCGGCAATCTTTGATTATATTGTACATATTGGTTCGCCGGAAAAACGGCGGACCTTTTTTCATAACTGTTATTGCAAAATATTGTTTTATTATGAATATT
>JAFSZW010000558.1 GCA_017458865.1 Clostridia bacterium | reverse complement strand
TCATCTGCCGGTGCACAGCTTGCTGCATGTACCTTTTTCCGGCCGCTTTACCGTCTGCTGCCCCAAATCAGGCAGCCAAACCATCCCATCCGCGTTTTCACCTGGATGCTTTTCAAAATGGACGCCTGAAAAACAGGAAAACCCGGATATGAAACATTTCATTTGTGCATCTCTATTCGATTTACACAAAGGATTGTACCACGACCTTCCTGAAATAACAAGATACATTTGCGGGCGTCCCCGCATCATAAAGACAGAAATTCTGCGTTTTCGATGTCTTGCCCTGAAAATGCCCTTAATTGTTCATACTCTGTTCACATTTCTGGCACATTTGGGTGATATACTTCTGCCGTCTCAGATGGAAAGCGATTAATCAGCACAGAACCTTTTCGGTCTCTGGCGGATCTGGCACTCGAATATCCGGCACACTGACCCGCTGCCGCCGGCCTTTGCTTTCCCAACTGACGAGGAGTATATCATGAAAACCAGATTATTCATTGTCACAGTTCTGCTGCATCTGTTTTTGTTCCAGGCGGCACTGTGTGGATTGGCTGAACAGACAGAAGCGCTGTTCTCCCTCAAGGACCTCAGCATCCAGGATCTCACGGATGCATATCCCATCCATCTGAATGGAGAGAGTGTCACCATCTCGGAGCCTGGCATCTACGCACTTTCCGGAACCATTGAAAACGGCTCCGTAACCGTCAATGCAGACGATACGGGAACTGTCTATCTCCTGCTGAACAATGTCTCTGTTTCAAATGACAATGGTTCTGCCATTTCTATAAGAAGCGCAGAAAAAGTCATCCTGACGATGATAGAGGGCACGAAAAACACCTTCACACAGAATGCATTTGCATCTGATGAAAACCTGCCCGTCATTGACAGCACCAGTGACCTGACCATCAATGGAAACGGAATCCTCATTGTAAATGGAACTGGCGGGGATGGCATTCGCTCTCAGAACAGGCTGCGAATCGTTTCAGGCAATATTGCTGTTGCAGCCTGCAAGGATGCCCTTAGCGGAAACACAGCGGTTTGCATTGGCAGCGGCTCCATAACAGCCACATCCGAAAGTGGAGATTGTATAAAAGCGGGCGATTCCATGCAAAAGGATACCGGCAGCATCTTCATCAGCGGCGGGGTTCTGCAGCTTTCAACCGGCGGCGGTACGGGATTAATGCCATTCAGTACAGATCCCCTGCCTGCCGTGTCTCTCCTTCATCTGCCAGACGCTGGTGAAACAGAATTATCCGGCTCTCTGAAAGGGTTAAACGCCGCATATATTCAGATTACTGCCGGATGCCTTACCATTGACACCGTGAATGATGCAATTCACTCAAGCGGAGATGCCAATATACTCGGCGGCATTCTCACCGTTCTCACGCATGACAGTGCCATCCACGCCGGCAAAACGCTGACCGTTTCGGATGGAACCATCGACATTCTGCAGTCCTTCAGGGGCCTGAGTGCCGCTGACCTCAAGCTGAACGGCGGCATCATTCATATAACTGCATCATCTGACGGCATCAGCAGCAAGGGAATAAAGCCAGATCAGCTCCTGTCCCCTGCCGGTGACACGCAGGGGAAACATAGTGCCGCATCCGACACGCTCTCCCTGGCCGGCACGGATCTTTATGTGCTGTCCGGAGGTGACGGCATTAATGTGCAGAACCTGACCATGAGCAGCGGCGAGGTGTATATCGAAAGCCTGCAGAGCGACATGAATGCCGCGCTTGATTATGAGGGCTCGTTTGTCCTGACAGGCGGCACGCTCATTGCCCTTGGATCATCCGAAACAGCGCAGGGCGTCAGCCGTACAAGTATTCCGGGCACCATGCTGACCGTTAAATCTGGCAGTCTTTCCATCTCCACTGCTGAGGGAACACAGCTGCTGTCGTTTGAAACCGCCGGACACTTTGACAGTGCCGTGATCTACAGTGAGCAGTTTATGCAAAACACTGCCTATCTGATCACCACAGGCAGCTTAACCCAGTCTGCAGTCATGACACTGGATCCGACAGACCCCTGATCCGGGCCTGCAGCCTGTCAATTGCCATTCGTTCTCTGGCGCCATTCAGGCCATAACTGCCGGCATATCCACATTGAGCATTTGAGCAATTGTGTTCATTTCCGTCCATGTCGCATCATCAATCCGGATGCCGGCTTTTTCGCACAGTTTCATGTGCGACCAGGCCTTTTCGCCCGGCGTATAGATTCGTGACTGTCCCGGCAGCTTATCGCTCTCTCTCAACATGCAAAGATACTCAGAAAGACGGGCACGAATCTGCGCCGGCTCGCCAAACATGGCGGGATCAAACGCCATGAAAAAATGCGCGGTATGATCGCCATGCGGCCCTTCCATTTCAGGCGATATCAGCCCGCCGGATAAAACGCCTGTCAGGGCCTCAACCATGAGTGCAAGCCCATATCCCTTGTGACCGCTGTTCAGTTCCCCGGCACCGCCAAGCGGCAGAATACCGCCCGGTTCACCGTTCAGAATGGACGAATTGGCACGGGCTGCATCCGGCATTTCCCGGCCCTCTGCATCTATGACCCACCCATTTGGCATCTGTCTGCCCAGCTTTGAATACAGTTCAACCTTCCCGAGTGTCACCACGGTTGTCGATGCATCAAACCAGAGCGGATATGGATCCGCCGGCATCGCAAACGCGATGGGATTTGTTCCAAGCATCATCTGGGCGCCAAAGGTCGGCACCATAATCGGACCTGTATTGGTCATTGCAAATGCTGCCAGCCCTTCCTGCAGTGCCATCCGGGTGTAATAACCGGCAATGCCGAAGTGGGATGAATTCCGGACCGAGACAAGTCCTACGCCCGACTGTTTCGCCTTTTCAATTGCAAGTCTCATTGCAAAGACCGAGACACACTGTCCCATGCCAAAGTGTCCGTCAATCAACGCTGAAACCGGTGTTTCGCTCAGGATTTCCAGCTCCGAGCCAACCGACACGCTGCCGGATGCGATGTTCTGATGATAGTACATGAGACGCTGGGCGCCATGACTTTCGATTCCAAACAGATCCGCAGTCAGCAGTACATCCGCAATCTCCCGGCTCTGAGCACCTGAAAAGCCCTCCGCCTCAAACACAGAAACAAAGAAGGACTCAAGTGCATCCGGGCAAACCTTAACCATACATTTTCTCCCTATTGACAAGCAGCCGGGGATATTGCACATCCCCGGCATATTGTTGTTATTATCAGATCAGCGTCCATTGATGCGTCTCTCTTTTATTCTGAGAAGTGGGCATCTTTATGCTACGCCGCATCAGACGATTCACCAAAGACCGTCTCCTCACAGGAAAGAGGGCATGATCAGCATCTGATTTTTACTGATCTACCCGCTCATACAGGAAGAAGTCCTTTGTCGTCTTCGTAAAGACGTCATAGCTGTTGGCATAATCAATCTGACTGTATTTATCAAAGCGCTCCGGGAGCATCCGCCAGGTGATCAGCACATACTGCGGGATTCCCTCATCCAGGTACCGATTGAGCTCCTCGTGCATCTTAGGATACACCACGTTCAGGCTCACAAAGAACTTTTCCTGAGGAAGCGTATCAAGCAGCAGATACAGGCCATCATCCAGATGGCTGTACTGGAGGAAGGATGCACCCTGCTCCATCTCGGCGCAAAGCCTGCCCTGTGCCGTATCCCTGACCGGCACAAAGCGCATGGAGGCATTGGGTGTAAACCATGCAGCAAGAAGCAGTGTAATAAGGGAGGCGGCTGCCTGCACCCATTTGGGCCGCAAAAGGTTCCCTGACAGCGGAAGCAGCGATCTGAGGCCAAATACCGCAAACGGTGTCAGCACAAGCAGCGTATAAAACCACATTCGTCCGCCCAGAATGAGCACCGCACCCTGGACCAGTAATGGAAATAGGATTGCCATGTTCCGCTCTGAAACCGCACCGGCTACGGCGGGGATCAGCAGGAAGAGCCAGATCCAGTTTCCCAGAATCATGGAAAGGCTGTCACGCAGCGTCCCATGGTCGCCTGCATACAGGAAGATGTTGTTGTGAATATAGGCCGTATAGAAGTCCTGCAGCGCATCCTTCGATGCGAAATAGCAGAGCCATGCTATGACAGGGATCAGCATGCCAACAAGAAAACTGCCGGCTGCCTTAATCAGTTTAATCGGATGCCGCGGCAGAAGACGGAACGCAATGTACAGGCATATGCCAATCGACACACCTAATATGGTGAACTTTATCGTCCCGATAATCCCGGACAGAAGGCCCATCAGGAAGAGCCGCCAGAATGAGACGGTATCCCCACTGACCGTCGCAGGGTCATCTGCGAGCATCAGCAGCGCCATCAGGCAGGGCAGGCAGAACTCCTCTGCACTGTCTCCCCTTGAAAATGAGAAGGATGCATACGTGATGGCGCCAAAAAAGGCCACAGGCATGATTGGCGTGTGACCTTTACGGGCACAGACTCTGTATGCGGCAAGCAGCGTCAGAAAACAGGCAGCAATTTCAAAGAGGTATACCCCAAAGAAACTCCTGTCGCTGATAAATGCCGCCAGTGCGTGAATCAAATACAGCGTCGGACCCTTTTGTTCATATATTTCTTTATACAGCACTGTCCCTGCACGCATGGCACGGCCTACCGTCAGCAGACAGTTTGCATCATCCCAGGTATTGAGCGGGTACAGAGGTGAACTCTGACTCACGAATGTGATCAGAAAAAGCGCCATGCAGAACAGTTCCAGAACTCTCAGCTGGTTCTTCCTCGGCATTATGCAATCACCTCTGTGCGTTCACTCATCCTGCGGCGCAGTGCCGCACCTGGTTACGCTCCGTTTTCCGTCTTCATTAAATAGAATGAAATCGTCGTCAGAAACGTATCACCGTATCTGCGCATCTTGTTTTCGCCTACGCCGTTTACGCGCAGCATCTCGCTGCGGTTCCGCGGTTTGCGCCTTGCCATATCCTTAAGTGTGGCATTGGAGAAGATGACAAAGGGCGGCACGCGCTGTTCTCTGGCAATGGCAAGGCGGAGCTTTGACAGGATACGGAACAGTGCCTCACTTTCCTCTTCCTTATGCTTGGGAATCGGCACTTCCTGTCCGCCCCGGTCAATCGGGATCCGGACCGGCCAGTCACCGCTCAGAACATCTTTCGCATAATGGCCAGCGATCAGGCAGGGATACTCCCCGCTCGTCTGAGCGAGAACATCGCTGGCAATCAGCTCGTCAATGATCGCGTAAATATTTCCCTCACCCATGGCTGCCAGTGCACCAAATGCACTGTGCTCATTGAGTCCGGCTGAGATAATCCGCTCATTTTGCTTGCCTGACAGAATGCTTGCCACCATTGTCCTGCCATATCGTCCATTAAGGGCCATGACAAGAGAGACAATCTGGCCCGCCTCGCGGGTCACATCCTGCTCGCCTTTTGCCGCCAGACATGCGGAACAGTTGCCGCAGTATGTTTCCGTCGTTGCCTCACCAAAGTAGGAAAGAATCCGATTGCGAAGACATCCGCGCCCAGTGCAGTAATACACCATCTGACGAAGCCGCTCCTCGGCCTGTGCCCGCACATTCCGGGCTGTTTCAATATCCAGCGCCGAGCTGTCGAGCGAATGCTCGATCAGATAATTGGCCAGCGGAATATCCTGCGCCATATAGAGCAGACAGCAGTCTGCCGGTTCACCGTCCCGTCCGGCACGTCCCGCTTCCTGATAGTAGCTCTCCAGATCTTTCGGCATCTGGTAGTGCACCACAAAGGAAACGTTTGACTTGTCTATGCCCATGCCAAAGGCATTGGTCGCGACAATGACCGGAATCCTGTCATTAATAAAGTCTTCCTGCGCCTGTGTCCGTTCATCATCCGAAAGACCTGCGTGATACCTGACACACTCAATGCCGTTGGCCTTCAGCATCTCGGATATTTCCTCTACCGCTCGCCTTGTCACGCAGTAAACAATGCCGCTTTGCCCGGCATGCTTGATCACGTAGTTCAGCAGCGCTGCATCCCGGTCCGATGGACGCATCACCTCAAAGAAGAGGTTGGGCCGATCAAATCCCGTAAGGATCTTTTTCGGCTCGTGCAGTTCAAGCAGCCGGATGATATCCTTCTGCACTGCAAGCGTAGCCGTCGCAGTAAATGCGCCGACGACCGGCCGCTTCTTGAGACTCGCAATGAACGGTGCTATATTCAGATAAGCCGGTCGAAAATCCTGCCCCCACTGAGAGACGCAGTGCGCCTCATCAACAATGACATGCGAAATCTTCGCATGAACGGCAAAATCCATGAATCCTTCCGAATTCAGGCGTTCCGGGGCAATGTATATGATCTTATACATGCCCTTTTTGGCATTTTCAAGTGCCATCAACTGTTGTTTATTGGTAAGTGTGCTGTTGATATACGCAGCTTTCACATCCAACTGGTGTAACGCACTTACCTGATCCTTCATCAGGGAAATCAATGGAGATATGACAAGCGTAATCCCACTGGAAATAATAGCCGGTATCTGATAGCACAGTGATTTTCCTGCACCTGTAGGCATAATGGCCAGAACATCTTTTCCCCGGACAAGCGCGCCGACAGATTCCCTCTGTCCTTCGCGAAACTCGTCATAGCCATAAACCGTTTTTAGTGTCGCTTCAGCCTGCGCCATGGTAGGCATGAATTATTTCTTCCTTTCATGTTAAATTCCTGCAAATTACTATTATACATAATCATTAGCACGAAATCAACATGTGCAGATGACAAAATAAAAGTTCATCATTTGTAAAAATTACAAACAAAAGACAAATCAGCTACTGTAGATTGTCAGTTTGACACAAAGCATAACAAGGCAGTCTTCCCAGATTTGCTCAGACCTGAATCCATGTGCTGCAGCGTATGCGTCCGCATTCACGGAACAGAGCTGTCCAGCGCCAGCGCTCTGAGCTGATCTGTATTATCGTGACCTTCCTCTATCGAATCAATACGCATTACCCCATCGGCAATGGCCTGTGCCATGGCGTCATTGACAACAGATGTATAGTGCCTGTAATCGTAATAATGGGCATATTCCGTTATCCAGTCAAGTTTCAGTGCAAAATCATATATCCGGACATTCGGATACCCTATAACCGCCTCAATAATTCGGTTCCGGCACTCCGCATCCGCCTCAAAGTCCCCGTGGTTCATCTGATTCCGCCAGTAACTGAGTGCATACGGCGGGAAAAAGAGATCGAATTGCGTCTCCGGATGGGCCTCAATAAAGCGGACCAGGTTGTGCTCAATGTTCATATCAATGAGCTCCATCCTGGAGGCATGCTGTGCTGGCAGCGGATCCTTCACGACCACCTGCAGGTCGGACGGAGACGGCAGTTCCGGCGGATCCCATGCATACATCCAGTCCCTGATGTTTGCCTCATCCCCCTGGCCGATATTCCGAAAGGCATTGGGAATCTCCTTGAAGATGATATCCTGGTTAAACCAGTAGCTGACATCATTCAGAATGTTCTCATCATAGAGATAGTCCGGCGTGCGCATCTTCTGATTTGTCCAGTAAACCGGATACGCAAAGACGTCCACGCCATACACCACGCGCCGTATCGTATGCCGTCTGAATGCAATGTCCAGCATCTTTGCATGATCCATGGCGGTCCCGCCGTTCATGCACAGCTTGACAAATGAGCCGCCCAGTGCCGCCTCATAAAGGCTGGGTTTGCTGTTTTCCGTGACGGAGGAGCCGATAATCACGCTGTCATACGAAAATGACTTTGCAACGCCCGCATTGCTGTAGCTCTGGGTCTCACTGCGGAATGTGGGGATGTAAAACAGCGCTTTGTGGTAGATCTCATATGGATCCACAAACACCACAATGCCGATCACAAGTATCAGAAGGGCAAGTAACCCAAGGAGCGTTCCCCGGCACCATCTGTGCATTGCCTGATCATCCCCCTTCCCTCACGAGTTGCTACTGACCCTGTGGACTTTTCTTTCCTTCGGATTGTATTTTCAACTGCCTTGTGATAATATATGACAGTAAAATTCAAACCCCCTGGAGGTACATTCAAAATGGCTGAAAATGCTCAGTTTATTACAAAAGATATGACCATGGGCGAGATCATTCATAAATATCCCTCGGCCATGTATGCCCTTATGGCCTGCGGCATGGGCTGCGTCGGCTGCCCCTCCGCGCAGGGCGAAAGCCTTGAGCAGGCCGCAATGGTTCACGGTCTCAACGCCGATGAGGTGCTTGATTTCGTGAACAACTGGATCCTTGAAAAAGAAGACGTCAAGGCCTGATCCGTTTTCTCAACTCCTGCAGGTGTCCGGACACATGTCCAGGACACCTTTCTTTTTACCCAAGTGTCAGGGTACAGCATCTCTGGCAGGACAATCGCAGTTGGAATCGGGATCAGCAGGTAACGCCTGCCGGATCTTCGATATCTTCCCCACGATACACAAAAGAGATCTTTGCGATCGTTATAAGACCGTCAACGATCGTATCAAGCGACAGCGATGGCGCCACCGGATGCAATGCTGCTGCCTGTTGGCACAGGTACGGCACATGGACAAAGCCGCCGAGCGTTTTGGGACTGTGCATTTCAATCAGCTCCATCAGGTGATACATGGAACTGTTGCAGACATACGTGCCGGCACTGTAGGAAATCTCAGCCGGGATACCCTGATCCATCATTGCCCGTCTCATGCGCTTAATGGGCAGCGTCGCGAAATAGGCTGTTTTGCCTGCCGGATTAATGGGCACACCTGAAAACTGACAGTTGGCACCATCCGGAATCTCAGCATCCATCCAGTTAATCGCCACCTTCTCGAGCGTAATGGCTGCCCGTCCGCCTGCCTGGCCGACCATGATGACGGCATCCGGTTTCATCTCCGTCAGATA
>JAFSZW010000557.1 GCA_017458865.1 Clostridia bacterium | reverse complement strand
GAGCGGCGTTGAGCAAAATAAGCTCGATAATGCCAGGACGTTAAAAACATCTGGCTTAGATCCCACATTCATCGCCAACACTATTGGCCTTCCCCTTGATGTGGTTAACGCTCTTTAAAACAAAGCCACATTATATGTAGGGCAAAATGTGTAAATGCACCTCTTGGCTTATATAAAGCCAAGAGGTGACTTGTTTTTCAGTTCTCTATGTGCTCCTGAACCTGTTTAAACCATCTCGGTGAACTCACAAAAATGGTCCTCAGTCTGTCCAGTAGCAGCTTTGCACGACTCCATAGCTTTAAATATTGTCAGTTCGAAGTTTCTATATTCTGGATAATCCAGAATCTGAGACGACGTCTCAGGAATAATGATTATCCTCTGAATAGTGTCCTTTGTCTCATCCATAAATAACAATAATCCGAGCCCTTTTCCTGTCCGGAAATCAGATTCGGATTATATAAAAAAAGCTCCCCAGGTAGGGCTCGAACCTACAACCCTTCGGTTAACAGCCGAATGCTCTGCCATTGAGCTACTGATGAATGCGTTCCAACGAACAGGTGAAATTATATGCATTTCGGTTCCGGTTGTCAACGGTTTTCATCGAAAAAGATTGTTAAGTTTTTATCAAAGATAGCGGTTCCCCTGGCAGCAGGCTCTTATGATCAATCAGCACGGTGCATTTGTACTGACTTCGGCTGATTTTCTCTTTCCCTCCATTTGTAAATATGGTATACTTGAGCCGAGGTGAAACTAAATGAACAACTGGATCAATCCCAATCTGGAACGCAAACTGAGACGGTTTACCATTCCGAATCTCATGCAATACATTGTCATTGGACAGGGCATTGTCTTTGCGCTGCTGTACATCTGGCCTTCCATCGGTTACCGACTGTACGCCATGATCAGCCTGAACCGCACAGCAATCCTGCACGGACAGATCTGGCGGCTCATAACCTTTGTCTTCTGTCCGCCGGCCTCCTCTCCCCTTTTCATCCTCTTTGCCCTGTATTTTTACTATTTCATCGGGCAGAGCCTTGAGCGGCAGTGGGGAACGCTTCGGTTTAACCTCTTCTACTGGATCGGCATGCTTGGCGCCATTATCGCCGCCATGATCACAGGAAGCGCGGACAACTCCTACCTGAACCTTTCTCTCTTCTTTGCTTTCGCGGCACTCTGGCCGGAAAATCAGGTGCTCCTGTTCATGATCATCCCGGTAAAAATGAAATACCTGGCACTGTTTGACGCCCTGCTGTTCCTCTGGCGATTCATTGTCGGTACCTTCTCGACAAAGATCACCATTATTCTCTGTCTGGTGAATGTATTCCTCTTCGTGGGCGGCGATCTCAGCAACACTATCCGCAATTAGATCCGCTATTTCAAGACCAGACGGAATTACCGCAACACCATGTGGCGTTAATCGACCAAAGGCAATTATCTGAAAAGGAAGCTGCTCAGGCAGCTTCCTTTTTTTGTGTCTTAGAAATCGCAGTTACCCGGGGTGCGCGGATACGGAAGGACATCGCGGATGTTCTCAATATCCGTCAGATACATGACCAGGCGCTCAAATCCCATACCGAAACCGGAGTGGACACAGCCGCCAAACCTGCGGAGATTCACGTACCAGTCCATCTGCTCCTTCGAAATATGGAGCTCGTCCATGCGGCGGCAGAGGCGGTCATACCGGTGCTCACGCTGGCTGCCGCCCATCAGCTCGCCTGAGCCGGGCACCAGCAGATCCACACCGCCCACGGTCTCGCCATCCTCGTTCTGATACATGTAGAACGCCTTGATTTCTTTCGGCCAGTCATAGACGAAGACCGGGGATTTGAAGTATTCTTCTGTCAGATACTTCTCATGCTCCTTGAAGATATCCTCGCCCGGCATGGCCTCATGCTCAAACTGCTTTGGCGCGCTGCGCAGAATCCGGATCGCATCCGCATGGGTGACACGCGCAACATGAGAATCAAGCAGCTCTCTCAGCTTGGTGATCAGGTTGGACTTGGCATAGCCCTGCAGGAACTCAAGCTCCGGCATGGCCTTCTCAAGCACTTCCCGGACGACGCACTTGAGGAAGTCCTCCTCAATGTCCATCAGCTGAGAAAGATCGCAGAAACAGATTTCCGGCTCAATCATCCAGAATTCCGCCGCATGCGTCTTCGTGTTGGAGTTTTCCGCGCGGAACGTCGGGCCAAAGGTGTAAATCCGTTTATACGCCAGCGCAAACGTTTCGCCCTCAAGCTGTCCGGTAACAGCCAGCGAGGTGGGCTTGCCGAAGAAATCCTCCTCCGGTTTCATTGCCGTGCCAGGCGCCGCCGCCGTTACGGTGAATGTATTGCCTGCACCCTCGCCGTCATTTGCCGTGATGAGCGGCGTATGCACATACACATAGCCACGGGACTGGAAGTAGTTGTGCACGGCCTGGGCAGCAACAGAGCGGACACGGAACACTGCCTGAAACAGGCGGGTCCTCGGCCGCAGATATGCAATCTCACGAAGGAATTCAAGGGAATGGCGCTTCGGCTGCAGCGGATAGTCCTCCGGGGAATCACCCTCAAGCAGAATGGACTCTGCCTGCATCTCAAGTTCCCCGCCACGGCCCATCACCAGTTTGCCGGTCGCGGAAATGGCCGAACCATTGCGGATTGCCCGAACCGCAGCAACGTCCGCTACGTTATCGTCATAGACGATCTGCATATTGGCAAAGACTGTGCCGTCAAAGAATTCAATAAAGCCGATATTCTTCTGCTTCCGATGGTTCCGGACCCATCCCTGAACGGTAACAGTCTTTCCCTCATACTCAGCAGTCTCTGCGGCCAGGATCTGCCGCAGGTCCAGTACGTCCATAAAGTAGTTCCTCCTCATAGTGTATCGTAAAGCCGGACAGATGCCGGCAGCCGCGAGACTGCCGGCACGGATTCCGGTTAAAGATGAATGTCAAACACTGCAGCATCAAAACCTGCAATGAAGAAAGAATCAGAGCTCATCGTTTGAGGTCTCGTCCTCGACATGGACAACCGCCTCCGGCTGCTCACCCTCATCAGCTTCGCCGGACTGCCCGTCCATATCCGCTGCATCATCGCCGCCATCGACTGTGTCAAAGCCATCAGAAAGGACTTCCACACCGTCAAGCGCCTCATCCGGTGTCTCCTCCTCGGGAACCGTGACCGTAACGGATACGATCTTGCTGCCCTCGGCCAGACGCATCAGGCGGACGCCCTTTGCCACGCGGCCGACAACGGAAATGGAATCGACCGGAATGCGGATAATGGTGCCCTCATTGGTAATCATCATGAGGTCAAGGCCGTTCCTGATGATCAGCATCCTCACGAGCGCGCCGGTCTCCTCAGAAATGTTCATCGCCCTGAGACCCTTGCCGCCGCGGCTCTGCTCGCGATACTTGTCAATTTCGGTCCGCTTGCCAAAGCCCTTTTCCGTAATGGTCAGCACCGTGGCATTTTCGCGAAGCTTGTCGAGCGAGACAATTTCATCCTGCTCACCAATGCGCATGGAGCGGACACCCTTTGCCTGGCGCCCAACGACACGAACCTCACTCTCATCAAAGCGGATGATCATGCCGTTGCGGGTTGCGACCATCAGCTGATCATCGCCCCGGGTCAGCTCAACACCGACCATTTCGTCGCCCTCATCCAGGTTAATGGCGATCAGGCCCGTCTTGCGCAAATTGTCAAAGTCCGTCAGCTCGCACCGCTTGATGAGGGCCTGACGGGTCACCATGACCAGGTTGTATCCCGTATGATCATGCGGCAGCGGGATCATCGCAGTGACCTTTTCGCCGCCATCCAACTGAATGATGTTGACAATTGCAGTGCCCTTCGCTGTACGGCCGGCCTCCGGAATCTCGTAGCCCTTGAGCTTGTAGACCCGGCCGCGATTTGTGAAGAAGAGAATCTC
>JAFSZW010000556.1 GCA_017458865.1 Clostridia bacterium | reverse complement strand
TCGTGAATATCTGACCGACAAACTCCTGATTCAGCCAGAGCCGCAGTGAGCTGGTTTCCCATGTCGTATCACCGGCCCCATCGTTATACGGTGTCCTGCCCAGCACATAACGGGAAAGCAAAAACGCATGGTTATCATCTGCCTCGAGGACAATCCACTCAACAGGGGCTCCCTCCTCCTCAGCATCACCTTGAGGATAGTTGCCGAACGAAATGATCTGACCGGCAGCAAGATTCGAATACACCGGATCCTCAAGCAGTGCCTCATCTATTTCAGGCTCTTTGCTTGATGCCTTTTTCTCCTCCTGCTTATCCTGTTTATCTGACGGCTCATCAGTCGAAATCTTTTTCCCGTCTGATGTCTTGTCATCAGCCGCTTTCTGGTCTTTCGCGGCCTCCTTTTCAGTCGCCTTGTCCTTTGACTGCTCTTCCTTTGAGGATTCATTCTTTGAAGCAGCCTTATTCTCTGCAGGCTTTGACGCAATGGTTGACGGATCTGTTCTGAGCAGCCATGACCAGTCCTCACCTGTAACGACAACATTGAGCTGCTCATCGAGTGTCAGTTCCCGTTCTGCATTCAGGAACAGGGAGCGCAGCGCCGCAACCAACAGGTGATCAAAGTTGCCGTTTATCTCACCATCATAATATCCGCAGGTTGAAAGGACCTCCTGCAGATTCTTTACGCGTGCGCTGTCCGTATCACCCTCCGCCGCATACACAGAAGTTTCAGCAAGACACACTGCACTTATGAGCAGCATAAACACAAAGCACAAAATGATCCGTCTCATCATAAACACCTCTACAAACACATTTTGAAGGCATACCGTAAATGCCATATGACAGTATGGTTATTGGCAATTTCTGTTATCCAGAAGGCCGGCAAAGCGATGAACTCCATCTCAGGAACAGCATGAGCTGTGTCCTGTTCCGTGTATCATGCTTTTTCACGCCTTACCGTCATTCCGGTCTTGATTTTTTACGCGAGTAGCAACCGCTATTATACGCGATTTTCCTTAAAATGTCGATTCTTTTTCAGCATTTTCGGGAACAGGTGCCCTGCCACTGCACATCTGTCTGTTGCCTGGACTGTGTGAAATGCCAAAGCTGATGGATCAGGCATTCCAGTTGATGACAGCCAGTCCGATAAGGCAGATGAGAATGCCGATAATCTTGTTGGGCGTCAGTGCCTCATGATAGAGCAGATAGTCGATAATGATCAGAATGACCGCAACAAAGCAGGCCTGGACAATCTGAACCCTGCTAATCTGCCAGCCCGCCTTGAACGCATAGATGTACCCCGCCTCAAGCCCGACTATCCCGATGCCAAGCACGACAGATGCCCAGTTGGTCATCCGCCACTCACTCAGGATGTTCCCGCCCTTTGTGATGGTAAAATATACGGCTGCACAGGTCAGTGCCGCCACGGTGTAGGTAATCGTCAGGGAGGCAAACGGATTCATCGCATCCGGCACAGATTTGGTGCACAGCTGATACACCACATTCGTCATTACAATAAGTCCAAGCGGCCAGATATAGGAAAGCAAATCTCCATCTCCTCACAGTCCATATTCAACCCGTTTTGCAATTTGCCATCATCGGATGGTAAACTGCAGGCCAATTAGCAGTTCTGAAAGCGCTGCCCACCGGATGACCCGATGGGCAGTTTATATTCCTGTCAGTTTTTGAGAACTGCAAAGAGGCCGCCTGCACCTCCTGTATGGACAAACAGCACCCGCTCATGCGCTTTGAAAGCGCCCTCCTCAGCCATCCTGATAAGCCCGGCGAAGGCCTTCCCGGTATACACAGGATCAAGGAAAATGCCCTCGTTCTGTGCCATCAGGGAGACTGCTGCATTCCCCTCCTCGGATGGAATCGCATATCCGGGGCCACACATGTCCCTGAGGTCGAAATCATCTGCTGTAATCTGAACGTCCACCCCCAGCAGTTTAGCGGCCTCACGCATCAAAGCGGGCGTAATGCGGTCAAATGGATCCGTGTCAACCATCATGCCGTGAACCTTTGTTTCCGGCATGAAGAGCTTGGCGCCAAGCGAAAGGCCCGCCATTGTTCCGCCGCTTCCCTCGGCACAGATGATGTGGCTGAACGTCATCCCCTGGCTTTGAATCTCTCGTACGCAGTCCACATAGCCAAGACAGCCGAGTGCGTTTGACCCGCCGCAGGGAATTCTGTAATACGGGACGCCCAGTTGCTGCCCCATCCTGTCCATCTCCGCATAGATGTCGGCATAATCATCCGTATCCATGAAAATGACCTCGGTGCCCATGAGATGTTCAAGCAGCTGATTCCCAAGGCACTCTGTCACACCGCGCTTTTTCAGAATCAGAATGGCCTTCATGCCCAGCTTCGCAGCACATGCCGCCGTCAGCATGGCATGATTTGACTGAGCACCGCCTGTCGTAAAAACCACCTCGGCCCCCTGCTGCTTCGCATCGGCAAGCAGATACTCAAGCTTTCGGACCTTGTTTCCGCCAAGGCCGACACCTGTCAGATCATCCCGCTTGATATAGATTTCACATCCAAGCAGTTTGCTGATGTTATCGAGCCTCTGAACAGGCGTGGGAAAGATACCGAGATTTATCTTTGGATACGTGTTCACCATTGCCTCCATTTCTAGGCAAGCCCTGCGGCAGTGCCGTATCAAATGCGTTGTGGCAGTCCAATGCACCTATGGAATGAACAGGTTTATGCCACCTTGTGGTGCTTTGCCTTCATGCTGTACATGTTGTTATCCATTTCCTTCATGAAGTCATCCAGGCTGCCGCCCTTAAAAGTGCTGATGCCGTATGAAATCCGAAGCGGATAGTCATGTTTTTCCCTGTTGACCTTCTCAAGGCGCCTGTCTACCTCGTCCATGTAAGCAGAGAGAGTGGCTGCATCCCCCATTTTAAGCACAACAAACTCATCGCCAGCAAAACGGAATACCCATTCATGATCCAGGCGTGCACTTTTGAGCGTATCCGCAATTGTTTTAAGCGCCTTGTCTCCTTCAGAATGCCCGAAATTGTCGTTAATACCCTTGAATCTGTCAATATCCAGCATGACGCCGGAAAACGTCTTTCCCCTTGCCGTCCACGCAGCGAAGATGTGATTCAGGTACTGCCGGTTATACGTATCAACAAGCGAGTCAACATATGCCAGCTCGTTCTGCTGCATCATGAAAAGGCCCACAAGACCCATCGCCGCTGAAAGCCAGGCCAGCGAAAGGCCATAGAAGATAAACTGCAGCGCGGTACCAATCAGAATCGGGACAAGAAACATGTTAATGCTGAAGAAGGCGCGCGCCCCGTTATCCTTTTCGTACCGTCTGGTCAGAATAATACCCGTTACACAGAAATACAGAATCACAGCATAGTAGAAATTGCCGAGCAGTCTGCGCTCATACACGTTCTGCTCCGAAATATAGTAACAAAGAGGAACGAACAGATTGGCAAGCGTCAGCAAAATCATGATGATGCCAATGATAATCTGGGGTTTGTAATGCTTCCAGATTCGGCCTGGATCCCCATAAAGGCCCAGGTCCACATACATCACCACACAGAACGGCAGTATCACATTGACAGAGAACAGATACGTGTTCGCAATATAATTGAGTACTCTGCTGCCAGGGAACAGTCTGCCGTCAAGCCAGTATGAAAACGCCTCCATAAAACAGCCAATCATGACGCCCCAGACCATGAAGTTATAGATTCTTCCCTCGAGCGTCCGTGCCTGAATTTTCGTACGGGATGTATACATCAGGAACAACAGCAGGAAAATCCCTATCCCATTTGCAACATAGATTGAACGCAGATCCATTTGAAGAATTCCTTCTTTTTTGATTTTCACCTCTGCCAGAGCCGCTCATTTGGCCGGATCCCGGTCCAGCCATGCAGGCCCCCTTGCCTGCCCATGATTCTCATAATCATGCAATCCCGGATAAGGATCATTAGACAATACCCGGACTGTCCAATCGGCGTCCGGAAAGGTTCCTGTGGTCTCAGCTTCAGGCAGAGACAGATCGCTTTTTATACCTATATTCTATACTTTTTCCCAAATTAATCAATGGCATTTTCGGGAAAAATATGGTCAAATCCATGATACTTTTCCGCAGGACATCATATACCTGCACATCAATCCGGCCGTCAGATCCTGATCCTGAGATGTCCATAACAAAAAAGCTGCATCCCGTTTCATCCGCGAAATGCAGCCATGTGATTCAATTCTTGAGCC
Source organism: Clostridia bacterium (assembly GCA_017458865.1). Classification (GTDB taxonomy): domain Bacteria; phylum Bacillota; class Clostridia; order Christensenellales; family Aristaeellaceae; genus Ventricola. The sequence goes on along the minus strand of JAFSZW010000556.1, from coordinate 1,644 downwards.
CAACTGAAAGGGCGGCATGATCATGGGCATTAACTCAGCCCTTATCATGCATCACCGAACAGTTGCCCAGGCAGTCTGAGTTTTTCCTTTGGCGGGAACTGCGCGTCAAACTGCTCAAAAGCTTCCGGGTTCCGTTCTGCCGCAAAGTATCCCTCCGGCGGTGCATACACACCCGTAATGCCGTCCAGATAGCCTGGAATCAGTTCTCTGCAGAGGAAGAATGAGGCATCCGCTCCCTCGGGCAGTCCATGATAACGGATCCCAAACCTGCTGGCACATGTAAAGCCGCTCTTCCCGTAAAAGTCGATGTTTCCCTCAAAACAGACCGCACCGCAACCGAGCTTTGTCGCCTGTTCAATGGAATAATCCAGCAGTATCTTGCCATATCCCTGCCGCTTGAGCGCCGGTGCAATACAGATCGGGCCCATCGTCACGATGGGAATTTCCCTGCCGTCATCTGCCTGAATCACCGCCCTCATGAACATGTTCTGTCCAATCAGCTGCCCATCCTTTTCCATGACAAAGTCGAGCTCCGTCACAAAGGCGGGATCCAATCTGAGCTGATGCAGCACATAATGCTCATAACAGCCCGGGCGGTACACGTTGTAAAAGGACTCCCGTACCAGGTTTTCCACTGCACGGTAATCTGACTCGTTTTCTCTGCGAATCGTGAGTTCACTGTTCATCAGTCAATCCCTCCGTTTTTCCTCAGTCAGCCGTCTTCCGGCCTCCTCCAGTGCTGCATCTGCAGCCGCAATCACTGCCGCCTTGTCCTGTGCACGGTCGTATACGCTGTACAGCAGGAACATGGGAGCATAGAAGGCAATGGCTTTGTCCATGGGCTGAGCATACCCGAGACCTGCGAGAATGTCCGATACGTACATCACCGGCCCGTTGCACAGATACTGCTGATAGAGTTTCCCCATCTCCTCACTTCGAAACTGCTCAATGGTCAGCATTTTGCGAAACAGCGATGAAAACTCGTCCTGCGTCCAGGTCCTGAACATCGCTTTGCTGAACGAAACCATATCCTCAATGCTGACCGTATGATAGGCATCCGGCATCTCATCCATTGTCCCATCTGGCAGGTCATGACACTCTGCCTGATCTGTATCCTGCTGCTCCATGCGGGCAATGATACTGTCAAAAATGTCCCGCTTGTTCTGATAGTGCTTGTAGAGTGCCCCTTTCGTAATGCCAAGCGCACTGCTGATGTCACTGGTGGATACAGCCTCATAGCCGTCTGATGCAAAAAGCCGGAGTGCCGTTTGCAGAATCCGTTCCCGGGTATTTCCCATAGCCTGTTGCCTCCCAAAAGGTAAACGATCGTTTACCTGAAAGTATAACGAACTTGCAGGGAACTGTCAAGCCCTGTTTTTGGGGATTCCGACGATCATCCCTGGGGAAATGATTCCTGCCAATCATGCGCAGTTTTTTTGCAAAAATGTTATTGACTTAGAGAGAACTCTAAGGTTTATCATGATTCCGGTAAGTTTCTGTACCAATAACCCTTATCCCGAAAGGAGACGCACCACCATGAATGAAGTCTTGAACGCATTAAAGGAACGACGCAGCTGCCGCAGCTACAGGAAGAATTCCATTCCGAATGAAATCCTGGATCAGATTCTTGAGGCAGAGACCTAT
>JAFSZW010000555.1 GCA_017458865.1 Clostridia bacterium | reverse complement strand
GGCCTCATTGGACTTGTTCCTGTAGCTGCGATCCGTAAATGCCTCACGGAAGTCGCCGCCGGCAATGCTCGGCTGACGGGCCTCGGTGGCCGTATATGGACGGTACTGGAGCATCAGGGGATGATAGCCGTTTCCATCGTCTTTCTGATAGGGGTCGGACAGGGGGCTCTCCATGATAACCAGAATGGCATCTGCGTCTTCAAGTGATGTAACACGGGTAAACCACGGGGTGACATCAATACCGGAAAGCGGATCGACCGTGTGAGGCTCAACCGGTGAACGGAAGAAGGTCTTTGAGGCTTTCAGCGGACGGTCCGGTACGTAGATACGCATGCCTTTCTGCAATGGAAGGGTTTTGTTGTGATTCTTGAGCCGGACAACGGACTGAGCCTGAGCACGGAGGCCCTGTTCCACAAATTCAGAAGAGCCGACAATGCGGGCGCTTTCCTCAGGATCCAGATAGGGATTCTCGAACAGGCCCAGACGGAAAAGCGGAATCAGAAGACGCTCAGCACTCTCGCGCATGCGTTTTTCCATGACATCGCTGCCATACTTCTCATCACCGATACGCCAGGCCTCAAGAATGGGCGCCATCTGGTTGTTTCCGCCAAACTGGTCGACACCGTTCATGATAATCCTGAGATGACGCTCTGCTTCGGTGAGCTCAGGTACGCCATAGCAGCGGCTGCTGAAACTGTCAATGCTCGGATCAGGATCCGCCGTAATGCCCCAGTCTGTGCAGACAATACCATCGTAATCGGCACGCTCACGCAGCAGATCATGGATGATATAATCGCTGTAGGAATTGCCGGTATGCGGCTTGTCAGGGAGCCAGGAAACCGTGTAATAGGGCATGACGGCGCCGGCACATTTTGTGGGGCCGTCCAGCTGGAATGCACCCTCAGTGAAGGGACGCATATGCGTTTCGAACTGACCGGCAGGATAAACGGCAAAGCAGCCATAGGGATAATGCGCATCCCGGCCGCCTTCACCGGTGCCGCCGCCAGGCCAGTGCTTGACCATTGTAACGACACTGTCGCGACCCCAGCCGTCCTCAGCGTCTTTTGTCGTCTGCATGCCATCACAGTAGGCCTTGACCATGGGGATGACACGCTCTGGTTTGTGACCGAGGGTATCCTCAAGCCGCATCCAGCGTGGCTCAGTAGACAGGTCAATCTGAGGGCCCAATGCAGTGGTGATGCCAAGGGCACGGTATTCCTTGGATGCAACCTCGGCGAACTGTCTGACCAGCTCCGCTGAACCGGCAGAGGCGAAGCCAATACCCTCGGGCCATTTGGAAACGTCCGAACCGGCAGTCCGGAACTCAGCAGTGCCGCGGGATGCGCCGTGACGGGGGTCTGTGGAAATGTCGGTCGGAATGCCCCAGCGTTCGGATTCGCACAGTGTCTGCAGGCGGTTGCTCCAACGGGCGGAGGTGCGTGCATCGCTCACGCGCATCTGCAGAATATGCCGGATATGATCCTGCTTGATAAACTGAACCTGTTCATCCGTGAGCGCATCTGGTTCTGTGGTTGCTGGATCATAGTCTTTCCCATCGTAATGGCCGGTGAAGTGGCCGGAACTATCAAACGGGACGAGCTGGTGGCTTGAGTAGAGCATCAGACCGGCGATCTCCTCGCGGGAAAGACGGCCTGCAAGATCACGGGCACGTTCTTTGGCGGAAAGGCGCCAGTCCTCATAGGGAAGAAGCGTTCCCTGGCGGGCCAGATCCTTGAATGCAAGGCCGTCCTTCTCTATGATCGGCACAGCAGGCTTTTCATCCGGACTGGCGGGATTGGCAATGCCAAGGGTCGGTCCGCCCGGATTCTCGATCAGAATGCAGTAGGGGGTGGATTTGACATTCAGGGACATCGTGTCCTCCTTCATTCGTATAGGAAATGCCCTCCCGTGGGAGGGCATGGGTTTAACCGACGGTGGAAAGATCCCAGGGTTCGTGGATCTTCGGAACATCGCTGATCAGGCGCTTTGTATAAGGTGCCTGGGGGTTCAGAATGACATCCTCAGCCTTGCCGCTTTCCACAAACTTGCCATGCTCCATGATGTAAATGGAGTCGGAGATGTAATAGGCAAGTCCGATGTCATGCGTAATGAAGATAACGGTCATGCCGGTCTCATTGCGCAGATTGAGCAGCATATCAAGGATGGTGGCACGGGAACAGGCATAGATCATCGACGTCGGTTCATCGGCCAGGAGGATTTCGGGCTTAAGCAGGAAGATGCGGGCAATCATGAGACGCTGCATCTGGCCGCCGGAAAGCTCGAACGGATACTTGTTGGTCAGCTCGGCGAACTTCAGGTTCACGAAAGAGCAGGCCTCCGTCATCATCTCAAACTTCTTTTCCTTGGGCAGGTTCTTGCCGCCCCGCATGTTGATGCAGTCGAGGAGGACATTATCAATCTTGTGGAAAACATTGTAAGAGGAGAACGGATCCTGGAAAATGGCCTGGATGCCCTTCCAGTACTGCCGCTTCTTTGCACCGGTTGAGATGTCGCGCGGTTCGCCGCGGTAGAAGATCTCGCCGCTGCTGGGCTCAAGGAGGCCAAGCAGCATCTTGGAGAGCGTGGTCTTGCCTGAACCGGACTCACCGACGATGGAGATCAGCTCGCCTTTGTGGAAATCAAAGTTGACATGATCCACAGCGGTTGTCGTCGTCTTGCCAGCCTGGAAGATTCGGGTGACGTCCTTGCCTGAAAGGCAAAGCGGTTCCTTCGAGAAGTCCTTGTTCCGATCTGCGCCGAACGTGACGCTTTCACGGGTATCGACCGGAGCCGCAGTAATGATTTCATCATTCTTCACTGGCGTACACCTCCCTCAGATGTTCAACAGAGAAGCCGCAGCGATAAGAGCGTCCCTCTCCGAATTCAACAATGGGCATCTGGTTGTACTTGCAGGCATTCGTCGCATAGCGGCAGCGCTCGGCGAAGCGGCAGCCTGCAGGCGGATGTTTGAGGTTCGGCGGCGTGCCCGGAATCGCGGTGAGCTTGACATCGCGCGTTCCGGATTCCGGAACGAGGATGGAATTCATCAGGCCGCGGCTGTAGGGATGGATGGGATCGAAGACCATTTCCTTGGCCGTGCCGCGTTCCACGATCTGTCCGGCGTACATGACCATGATGTCATCCGTCACATTGTAGAGCAGCGGCAGTTCGTGCGTGATAAAGATCATGCTCTTCACGAGGCCCTTGTTCATCATGTCCTTCATCATCTTGATAACCATCTTCTGGCTGGTAACATCCAGCGCGGAGGATGGCTCATCAGCAATCAGGACTTTCGGATTCAGAATGGTCGATACGGCGATAACAACACGCTGACGCATGCCGCCGGAGAGTTCAACACTGTACTTGTCCAGGGCTTCGACCGGGAGACCGAGGAGGGCAAAGCGTTCCTCCGCCATCGCGCGGATCTGCTTATTGTCCATGGGCAGCTCATGTGCAT
>JAFSZW010000554.1 GCA_017458865.1 Clostridia bacterium | reverse complement strand
TGGACAGTCCCTGACGGCACTGGCGCTCACGGAGGCACTTTATCTTTAATGACTGCGTTTTGCGCCGCATCCGGATGCCGGACAGGAAGGGCAAACCTGTTTGGCACTGGATGAGCCGGAGTGAACGGAAGGCTGCCGGAAACGTGATCTGGCATCTGCGGCTTATGAGTGGAGATCAGCCGGGGAAGGCATGCAGCGACTTTGGATGGAGGTCTTGTTCTCACGGGAACGGATATCCAGCAAATCTGATGCTCTGAATTCGGGATGTGGCGGACAGAAATGCCGCTTTTTCTGGAATCTGATCCATAAATCGTTACATTTGGGATTGTATTCACAGATATTGGTTATATCAAGAAAAACAATTGAAATTTGGATGATATATGATATAATGCTGTCAGAAAATCGATTTCATAACAAAACACGACTTTGAAATCCGGAACCGACGGACCAAACAGGGGAAGATGAGAAGGAGGGATTGGATGGAATTCAATCGCGGCATCTGTCATGAGATTGATCTGTTCATGCAGGGCGCGGCCAGCGTGACGGAGGACAGGCAGAAGATACGGGAAAAGACGCTTATTCGCTTTGGCAAGGCGTATAAGAAGGTGGTTGACTATCTGCTGCTCATCCAGTCCGAATGTCTGAACGAGGAACAGCTCGCAAGAATGCTTAACGGACGGGACATGGAAGACGGCCTTTTCGATAGCGAGATTGATGCAGCCAGACGCAACGGACTGGTGATCGTTCATCCGTATTCGGATGATCTGGTTGAGCTATACGGTGATATCCGCGCTGAGCAGTCGTGCTTTGGCGGCGGACGATTCCACCTGATCAAGTCGGGCGATGACTGGCAGATGATCTCCGGCAGCGGCGCCAGCAATAACATTGAGACGCTGTGGTACGCGGAGGACGCCAGAACGGACCTCGGCGAGTCCATACCCTGGACATTTAAGACGGATATTCCACATGCGGCGCGCTTCTCGGCGACAAACGGCGGCGATCCGTACTGCGAAGGCCTTGTTTTCGCAAGCAGGTATCTGAACGGCGACATTGTTGCCTGAGGGAATGTGCACTTGCCGGCACTCTGGAATGACGTCAAAACAGCAGCAATTTGAAAAAGAACAAACAGCGGGACCCGCATAGTGCGGGTCCCACTGTGTTTATAGTACTTTTTTGAGGAAATCCTGGAGGCGGGGATTGCGCGGATTCCCGAAGAGGGTATCCGGCTCGCCTTCCTCAAGGAAGAGGCCCTCGTCCATGAAGATGACACGGTCCGCGGCCTCGTGTGCGAAACGCATTTCGTGCGTGACGATGACCATGGTCATGCCGTCAGCAACGAGCTCTTTCATGACCTCAAGAACCTCACCGACCATCTCAGGGTCAAGGGCGGAGGTGGGCTCGTCAAAAAGCATGATCTGAGGTTTCATGCAGAGCGCCCGGGCGATGGCCACACGCTGTTTCTGGCCGCCGGAGAGCTGGTCAGGATAGGCATTGGCTTTATCGGCAAGGCCTACGCGGTCAAGCATTTTGAGCGCAAGTGCCCTTGCTTCGTCTTTGGACGCGATTTTGAGGTCCACGGGGGCAAGCATCAGGTTGCGGAGCACATTCATGTTGTTGAAGAGATTGAAGTGCTGGAAGACCATGCCGATTTCCCGGCGAACCTGGTTGATGTCTACGGACTTGGCCGTGATGTTCTGACCGTTTATGGTGATCGTGCCGGAGGTGGCTTCCTCAAGGCGGTTGAGGCAGCGCAGGAAGGTGGATTTTCCGCTGCCGCTGGGGCCGATGATGCAGACAACCTCGCCCTCGACGACATTAAGAGAAACCCCGCGGATGACCTGAAGCGCGCCGAAGTTCTTTGTGAGATTCCTGACGCTGATTTTTGTTTTGTTATAGGCTTCGCCGTCCACGCTTTAGCCTCCTTTCAATGACCTTCGCGGCCTGCTGCAGGATCAGAATGACGATCAGGTACATGATGCCGACAATTGCCCAGGTCTGGAAAGACATGAATGTCTTGGAAACCACATTCTTTGCGGTATTGACCAGTTCCGGGAAACCGATGACAGAGAGAATGGAGGTGTCCTTGAGGGTAATGATGAACTGATTGATGATGCTGGGAATCATGGTCCGGATGGCCTGGGGCAGGATGACCCGCTGCATGGAACGCCAGTAGGGGAGGCCCAGGGAACGGGCAGCTTCCATCTGACCGATGTCAACGGATTCTATGCCGGCACGGATGATTTCCGCCATATACGCGCCGCAGTTGAGCGCAAGGCATATGGTGCCTGCCTCAAGGGCGGAGAGCGTGAGCCCGCCGATCTGCAGAACGGTGTTCCAGAAATACGGGACGCCGAAATAGATGAAATAGGCGAGGACGATCATGGGCACGCCGCGGATCAGGTTGACGAAAATCAGGGAAAAGATCCGGCAGAGCCTGTTTTTGAGCACGCTCATGATGCCGACAATCATACCGATGATGCAGGCAAAAAACAGGCCGTAAAGCGCCAGGAGAAGGGTTTGCCCCATTGCTTTCAGCAGAAGCGGACCATAGATGGTGAGGATCTTACCCAAATGACAAACCTCCTTTATTCAAGACTGCCGATCCCGGCAGGAGGTAAGAAAGAAGGCACTTGATGCAAGTGCCTTCGAGTCATACGAAATCGTTTATTACCAGGTGGCCTCTTCGCCAAGGTGCTTAATCAGAATCTCATTGTATGTTCCGTTGGCCTTGATGTTTTTGAGACCTGCATTGAAGAGGTCTACGAGTTCCTGCATATCGGGAGAGAAGACGGCAAAACCGTAATCTGCACCCTCATTGGCGGTGCCTTCTACCAGCTGGAGCGGAACACCGTTTGACTTGATGTAATCAGCCAGGATCGGGGTATCCTCGAAGCAGGCGGCAGCCTGTCCGCCGATGACGGACTGATAGACATCAGGTGAGCTCTCGAGATAGACAACGTCAAATCCGAATTCATCCTTGAGGCTCTCTGCATACTCAGCACTCTGGGTACCAATCTTGACGGCAACCGTCTTGCCGAAGAGATCATCAAATCCCGCAATCTTGGCACCGGCAGCAACGGCCATGGACTGGGTGGCGCTGTAATAGCCATCCGAGAAGATCCAGCCATTGTCCTTTCTGGCCTGGGTGATGGAGGCACCGGCGATCATGCCATCCGCCTGACCTGCCTGGCAGGCAGCGATGGAAGCATCCCAGCCGAGTGCGGTGAGTGTGTATTCAAAGCCCTGGTCAGCTGCGATTGCAGCAAGAATGTCAACGTCAATGCCAATCATGTTCCCGTTTTCATCAGCGTATTCAAACGGACGGAAAGCGGTATCTGTTACGATTTTGTATACCTTGCCGTCTGCAAGTGCAGCACTCAGGCAAAGAACGAGCAGAAGCGCGAGCGCGATGGAAAATACTTTTTTCATGTTGATTTCCTCCTGCGACAATGATAATGTCCTTTGATAAAGAACGTCATTATTATACATGACTTGCTTTGGAAATGCAACACGGGATGAAAAGAAAATGCATTAATCTGATTTATATAATTCAGGAAATGTGTTTAGATGGCTCAACTTAGATATCAGACTGACAAAAAATGCATTTTTTGCAAGTTAATATTTCATTTGCCAGACAAAAGTTGTTGATCTCATCCCTGCCCGCTGATATAATGCCGGACAGAACCGGAAAGGGGTGAAACTTATATGAAACCTGTAATCGGACTGATCCCGCTTGTGGACGAAAACAGGGAATCCTACTGGATGCTCCCGGGCTACATGACCGGTATTCAGATGGCAGGCGGTATTCCCGTTATGCTGCCGCTTGAGATGAACAGGATGGATATTAGGCAGGCGGCAAATGCCCTGGACGGCGTGCTGTTTACAGGTGGTCATGATGTATCTCCTCAAATGTACGGGGAAGCGCCGCTGCCTGAGTGCGGGGCAGTATGCCCTGCACGGGACCGCATGGAACAGATGCTTTTTGAAGAATGCCTAGAGATGGATAAGCCCATGCTGGGCATTTGCAGGGGGATCCAGCTCATTAACGTCCTGCTGGGCGGGACACTCTATCAGGATCTTCCCACGCAGAATCCATCGGATGTGAATCATCACGGCGCTCCGCCGTATGACCGTCCGGTCCACTCGATTTCCATTGTTCAGGGAACGCCGTTGCATGCACTGTGCGGACCGGCGGCCAGTGTCAACAGCTATCACCATCAGGCAATACGGGATCTGGCAGCCAGCCTGACACCCATGGCCTATGCAGAGGATGGCATCATTGAGGCCGTTTACAGGAAGGCGTCCCGGTTTCTGTGGGCTGTCCAGTTCCATCCGGAGTTTGCGTGGCACTCGGACAGAAACTGCTATGCCATTTTTGAGACATTTGTGGCAGCATGCCGGTCGGATGCGGATGAGTCCGGCAGATAGACTGCCAAATGGCTTCCGGAGCTTTATATGATCTGCAGCAGTCAGGCAGGTATCTATGGGCCTGGCATTGCGTGGAACGGACTGCGATAAAGACTGCATTTGCGCAATTGCAGCCGGATAATCTCTGAGTTTTATTGAAATAAACTGCTCGGAATATGACCTCGGGATTTGTTGAAATATGT
>JAFSZW010000553.1 GCA_017458865.1 Clostridia bacterium | reverse complement strand
CAGCGTCCTGGCAATGTCGTCAAGACGGCTCCGCTCTTCCTCGCTCATCGCAGCGGTCTGCGAGCTGATCTTTGTATAGGCAGTTGCGGTTTCGCTTCCCAATAGATGTATTGCATGGTATGCCGTCTCCGAGCTAAACCCGGAGGTATTATATTGCCTGATGCCAGCATACCCCAATGCAATAATAGCAAGCCCCAGGACAAATGCAAACGCAAGAATGAGCTTGCTGATCAATGCCGTACGATTATTCCCCAGACTTTTTTGTCTTGTGTCCGTACCCATCCACAAATCTCCTCGTTGCTTTTCCATTGATTTTTATCAATGTCAAGCTCATATGTCAATCATCGTCTGTGCACGATATTGGAAGAGGGAAGCCGTATTCCAGCTTCCCTCTGTAGAAACATCCTTATGATCACTTTGTCGTGACTGTTTCAGTCCATGCAGTATTGATCGCCTCACGGTTCTTATACGCATTCTCCCAGTCGACGCCCAGATCCTTTTCGATAAGCCAGTTGGTATCAACTGATTCGTAAGGAATCTCGGTCATGCCCTTAAATACAGAATGCATATATCCCTGCAGAATGAGTTTCTGCGCTTCTTCAGACAGCAGCCACTGTTCAACTGCTTCGCATGCTTCGATGTTCACATTCTTGCTGTGATCCTCAGCAACTGTCATCACGGTAGACGGGATAAGCACCACGCCGTCCTCAGGATAGATGCATTTGAGGTTGGTAATCGGCGTACCGGCATCTGCAGCTTCCTTGAGCACCTTGAGGATGGATTCTTCAAGGATCATGATTGCCGCGCACTCTCCGGTCTGCAGCTTGGTGATCGCGGTGGAGCCGGATTCGATCATAACCTCATTCGCAGCGAGGCCATTCAGGTAATCCTTGCCATAGTGATTGTCCTGGATCAGGGAGGCCACTGCAGCAAACGTCGTGCCGGAGCTCATGGGGTTGCCCATGGAGATGTATCCCTTTAGCGCCGGATCTGTTGCAAAATCCTTAAAGGTCTTCGGGATGGTCACGCCCTTCGCTGCCCAGTCTGCTTCCATCTCGGGGTTGTAGGCCAGCACCATGTTGCAAACACGGACAGGATACCAGTAGCCCTCCTCGTCATACGGGAAGCGCAGCAGGTCATCCGGATTTTCGATTTCAACAGGCTCGAGATATCCGGCTTCCTTGAGTTCGAGGCTCAGAGCAGGTTCGGCAACGAGCATCATGTCGCAGCCCAGCGTGCCGGTTTCCATCTCGCCATAGATCTTGGTGATCAGCGAGCTGGTGCCGCCATAGAAGAAGAAACTGCCATCATTTCCGGGAACGAGATTCGGAAATTCTGCCTTGATCGCCTCATCCATCATATCAATAACAAACTGATACATGGATGAATAGATAACCAGTTCGCCCTCGACGTCCTCATTAACAGCCATCGCGCTGCAAAGAGAAAGCGTCATCATCAGCGTGAGTACCAGAGCAATGATTTTCTTCATACGGATATCCTCCTGATTTTTTAACCGGGATGTAGCATCCCCTTGTTGTCTAAATAATAACACACCATCCGGCTTTTCGCAAGATATCCGGGAGCCGTTTGTCCCCTGTCCTGCGATTAACGATTACGCATGAATTGGACCAACCATCTTTTCGGGGCGTACATACTGATCAAAAGTATCCTCATCCAGAAGTCCAAGCCGCACAGCCGCTTCCTTCAAAGTCAGATTCTCATTGTATGCCGTCTTCGCAATCCTTGCCGCGTTCTCGTAACCCACCACCGGGTTCAGCGCGGTGACCAGCATAAGCGACTCATCCAGATAGGACTGAATTTTATCAGGATTCGGGCGTATGCCTTTAACACAATGCTCATCAAATGAGTGCATAACATCCCCGAGCAGTTTCGCAGATTGCAGAAAGTTGTAAATACAGACAGGCATGAACACATTGAGTTCATAATTGCCCTGCGATGCCGCCATTCCAACAGCCACGTCATTCGCCATTACCTGCACGGCAACCATCGTCACAGCCTCGCATTGCGTAGGATTAACCTTCCCGGGCATGATGGACGAGCCAGGTTCGTTTGCAGGTATAAAGATTTCTCCTATGCCGCAGCGAGGGCCGCTTGATAAGAGACGTATATCATTGGCTATTTTCATCAGGTCCGCAGCCAATGCCTTAAGCGCACCGTGAGCAAAAACAAACTGGTCCTTGCTCGTCAATGCATGAAATTTATTCGGTGATGAAACAAACTGCTTGCCGGTCAGCCTGGAAATATACTCTGCTGTTACATCGCCAAACGCCGGCAGCGCATTCAGGCCGGTACCTACTGCTGTTCCGCCGATGGCAAGCTCCCGCAGACCATCCAGTGACTGCACGATATATTTGTCATCATGAGCAAGCATGGATGCCCAGCCGCTAATCTCCTGGCCAAGCGTGATAGGCGTGGCATCCTGTAAGTGCGTCCGTCCAACCTTGATGATCCCGCTGTAACGGTCTGCAAGGTCATTAAGCGTCGCCTGCAGGCCCCTCAGCGCAGGCAATACATGATCCTCCAGTATCAGCAGAGCAGCTATGCTCATGGCAGTCGGAAATGTATCATTCGAGCTCTGGGATCGGTTGACATCATCATTTGGATGCAGCAGGCATTTGCCGGCAATCTCATTCCCTCGGTTGGCAATAACCTCGTTAACATTCATATTCGATTGCGTGCCACTGCCGGTCTGCCAGACCACCAGTGGGAAATGCGCATCCAGTGCCCCGGACAGTATTTCGTCACAGACCCCAGCGATTATATTCGCCTTATCCGTATCCAGATTGTTCAGCTGGGCATTTGCCATCGCAGCACTTTTTTTCAGAATTGCAAATGCCCTTATGATCTCATCCGGCATTCTTTCCGTTCCAATCTGGAAATTGTCATGGCTGCGCTGTGTCTGTGCCCCCCAGTATTTGTCTGCCGGCACATAAACCTCGCCCATCGTATCATGCTCAACACGCACGTCCATCCACTATCCTCCATTATCCATCAGACGCTTTTGATGCATCTATTACCATTTGACCTGCCATCTTTCGCTGTAACCACCGGATGGCATGTGCAGTTTAGCCGTTTTCAGTCCTGCCGAATGCCTGATATGCTCATCCAGCAACGCATTAAAACGATCATTATCAAACGGCAATGATATATCTACATTTCCTTCCCACGCGGACAAATACGCAGCGTTTGAAATCAACAGTTCATTCAATCCATCCCGACCCGGAGCAATCAGTTTCTTCCCGGTTTGGATTGCTGCCGAGAAATCTGCCAGTATCTTAATGTGACCATCACCACTGTCAGCAGGTGAATATGTTTCAACGTCGTACGGGATATTTACGAAGCTGTCTTTAGATACTTTCCTGACCTGCTCCTCGTCCTGTTTGAGTTTCCAGAAAGTCAGCGTTCCATTTTCGATTACAATCTTGCCAAGGGTGCCCGCAATCTCCAGACGGTTGGTTCCAGGATACTCGCCGGTTGTGGTCACAAAAAGACCGGTAGCGCCATTGGCATACCTGGTCATGATCGTTGCCTCGTCCTCGACCTCAATCCGATGATATTTGGCAACCTCACAGAATGCACGCACATTTGTAGGCATGCCGACAATCCACTGCCACAGATCCAGGTTGTGCGGCGCCTGATTAAGCAGCACGCCGCCACCCTCGCCAATCCAGGTGGCCCGCCATGAGCCAGAATCGTAATAATGCTGTGTCCTGTACCAGTTAGTAATGATCCAGATGCTCCGCTTCAACTCGCCAAGCTGTCCATTTTTGACAATATCACGCGCCCGGCTGAAAATCGGATCCGTCCGTTGATTCAGCATAATGCCAAATGTTTTGTCTTTGCCATCTGCTATGTCACATAACCGCTGGGCCTGGCTCACACGGATGTCAATCGGCTTTTCAACAAGTACATGACGACCGGACTCCAATACCTTTATGGCAAGATCTGCATGACAGGGATGTGGTGTCGCTATCACAACAGCATCTATTGTCTCATCCTGAAGCAGCGAATCAATATCCGTATAGCATTTTGCCAATGGGAACAATGATTTCGCTGCTGTTAAACGTTCTTCGTTAACATCACACACTGCACTTAATGCCATTCCGGGCACAAGATTATCCCGCAATGCCACAGCATGCGCTGTCCCTATATTTCCTATACCAACAATAGCCGTATTTATTGTTTTATCCATACCTGCTTATCCTCCATTCCGTTTTCACACTGTGGGATGAAACCATCCTCCGTTGTGGTTGCATTGCCATTCACATATCAATTTGTCCATCCTGCATAGAGTGAGCTATCTAAATCTGATTTTTAACTTTTCTTCGTAATAATTATAATCAGGACTGATGTATACAATCTATAAATGCTCTTGTATTGTGTGTATTGGTCGCAACAAGTGAATTAACGAATACTGTGATCGTTAGTTGTTCAATCCGTGAACCTTATCCTTTGGCCTGAGCTTTATCTGCTTCAGCTTCCTTTATTCTCTGAACGCGGTCATATGTTGCTCCCGCTGTAGCAATCAGGCAATCTCTGGGAGGCGTTAAATCCAGACACTTACAAATCATGGATTGCTCCTCGGTGAATGCTGTCATATGACTCGGGTTGTCATCAGACGCATATTCTGCGTACTTGATTGGCTCCATCGCATCCATGACATCCAAAGGCGATGGATACTTGATGAACAGGTTGGTGCTCTTCCATCCATATTGCAGTTTCGAATCCAGTATTGCACCGCAAAACAGAATAAATGAACGCCCTTCCATACACTCTTCAGTTGAGGTGTCCTGCGTATCAAACTCCAATTGTTTCCTGATCAAATCGTGGCATTTCTTTTCTTCATCACGCATCCTGAGCGTTTCCAATGCTTCTTTTGCACTCATATCAATGATGTACATCAAAGAAGCGAAGAAACCACATTGAGAGATGTCCCTATTTATCCTGTCTTCCTTCCTGACCTCCTGTATCTGTTTCGGTTCATTTTTCTCTCTTTCCAGCTGAAAGTAAGTGTAACAGGAATTGATAACCTTCAAGTCTGATGGAATACATCCGTCTTTGACCACTTTTGTGAT
>JAFSZW010000552.1 GCA_017458865.1 Clostridia bacterium | reverse complement strand
TGCTGAGCTCATGCGCATTCGTCAGATCTGCTGCGATCCATCGCTTCTCTTTGATAACTACACCGGTGAGAGTGCAAAGCGCGAGGCGTGCCTTGAACTGGTCAAGAACGCAATTGAGGGCGGCCACAGGATGCTGATCTTCTCGCAGTTTGTATCAATGCTCAACCTGCTTGAGGAAGACCTCACCAGGGAAGGCATTGAAACGTACAAGATCATCGGCTCGACGCCGAAAGAGAAGCGGATGTCTCTTGTACGCTCGTTCAATGAGAACAATGTGCCGGTATTCCTCATTTCCCTCAAGGCAGGCGGCACGGGTCTCAACCTGACCGGCGCAGATGTGGTCATCCATTACGATCCCTGGTGGAACCTGGCGGCACAGAACCAGGCGACGGACCGCGCACACAGAATCGGTCAGACCCGTCAGGTCACGGTCTTCAAGCTGATCCTTAAGGGAACCATCGAGGAGCGCATCATGGCGCTGCAGGATGCCAAGAAGGATCTGGCAGAGGCCATTCTGGAGGGCTCCAGCGAGTCCCTCATGTCCCTCTCTGCAGAGGAACTCATGGCGCTGCTTGGATGATTCACCTCCTTTCACGAAACTTTACAGCAGGCAGTCTGGGACTTCCGGGCTGCCTGTTTTTGCGCAATTGCAGGCAAACTGCCTGTCGCGGACTGTCATGCCTTGCACTGGTCCGGTAAATAGGGCCTGCAGGCAAGATGACATTTCCGCGCGTGCAGACGGTGCTATTTACGCTGCCTCAGACGAGAAGGAGAATTACAGATGAAAAGTTTACCGCAGAATCCCCCAAAGGCGATTGAGATACGTGGTGCGCGGGTGCACAATCTCAAAAATGTGGACGTGGATGTTCCGCTGAACCAGGTTGTCGGCATTGCCGGCGTATCCGGCTCCGGCAAGTCCTCCCTGGCGCTTGGCGTGCTGTATGCGGAGGGCTCAAGACGATATCTGGAGTCACTGTCGACATACACCAGACGCCGCATGACCCAGGCGGAAAAGGCGCAGGTGGATGATGTCCGCTATGTGCCGGCAGCACTGGCGCTGCATCAGCGGCCAGGCGTTCCCGGGATGCGGTCTACCTTTGGTACCTCAACGGAGCTGCTCAATGTGGTCCGCCTCATGTTTTCTCGCCTGGCCAGCCATTGCTGTCCAAATGGCCATTATCTGCCGCCGTCCATGAACGTGGCGATGGGGCTGTCGCTCACGTGTCCTGAGTGCGGGGCAACGTTTTTCGCGCCGTCTGCGGAGGACCTGGCCTTCAACAGCGTGGGTGCCTGTCCGAAATGCGATGGAACGGGCATTGTCCGCATCGTGGATGAGTCAACGCTTGTGCCGGACGTCTCGATTTCCATAGATGACGGTGCGGTTCTTCCGTGGCAGACGCTCATGTGGTCGCTTATGAAGGATATCGCCAGAAAGCTGGGGGTCCGGACGAATGTGCCGTTCCGTGATCTGACTGAGAAGGAACGGGATATTGTGTTTCATGGGCCGGCGGAGAAGATCCACATGGTGTACCAGAACCAGAAGAGCGGTGCCGCGGGCGAAATGGATTTCACCTACTTCAATGCGGTTTACACGGTCGAGAATGCACTGGCCAAGGTCACGGATGAGAAAGGTATGAAGCGGGTCGAACGCTTCCTGAGGCAGGATGTGTGCCCGGCATGCGGCGGCTCAAGGCTGTCAGAGTCGGCCAGGGCACCGCGGATCGGGAATATGGGGCTTGCAGATGTTTGCCGTCTCACGCTCTCCGAGCTCTGTGAATGGGTGGATCATGTGCCGGCATCCCTGCCGGAGGAGATGACTGACATGGCCGTCAGCATCTGTGATTCATTTCGGGGCATGGCACAGCGTCTGATGGGGCTTGGCCTCAGTTACCTCACGATGGACCGTACCGCATCCACACTTTCAACAGGTGAGCGGCAGCGCGTTCAGCTGGCGCGATCTGTGCGCAACCGGACGACTGGCGTGCTGTATGTGCTGGATGAACCGTCTATCGGGCTGCATCCGTCCAATATCGATGGACTGAAAGGCGTCATGCGCGACCTCATTTCAGACGGCAACTCCATTGTGCTGGTCGACCATGACACGCAGATTCTGAGGGAATCTGACTGGATCATAGAGATGGGACCGGATGCCGGCGAAAAAGGCGGAACCGTCATTGCTGAGGGCACCGTATCCGATATTGAGCACAGTCCGGTATCCCGGATCGGCGGGTTTCTGTCCGGTGAGGCATCCATGGCAGTGCGCAAAAGGATATCTCCGGAGAATCTGTTTGATCTGGGCACCATCGAGATGACTACGGGGGCGATCCATACCGTCCAACCGCTCAACGTGCGCATCCCCAGGGGACGCCTCACTGCAGTGACCGGTGTTTCAGGTTCGGGGAAGACGACCATGATCCTTGAAAGCCTGGTTCCGGGCCTTGAGGCTTTGTTTAAAGGCGAGACGATGCCGCGGCATATCCTTGGAATGGAGGTGTCGGAAATTGAGCAGGTAAAGCTCATAGACGCGACACCGATAGGGATCAACATAAGGTCTACGGTTGCGACGTATGCCAATGTTCATGATGAGCTGAGAAAGATCTACGCGAGAACGCCGGAGGCCAAACAGCTTAAATATGCGGCAGGCGATTTCTCCTACAATACCGGAAAGCTGCGCTGCCCGATCTGCGATGGGACGGGATCGATCAGCCTGGATATCCAGTTCCTGCCGGATGTGGAGATCGTCTGTCCGGAATGCCGGGGATCCAGATACAGCAAGGCTGCATCGCTCGTCCGGCGCACCCCGAAGGGCGGCGGCACTGCAGTTTCTCTGCCCAATGTGATGGCCATGAGTGTCAGCGAGGCGCTCGGGGCATGCGGGGATCTCAAAACGGTTGCGGGACGCCTTCGTACGCTTTGTGATCTGGGCATTGGCTACCTGACGCTTGGCGAGGCAACCCCGAGCCTTTCCGGCGGCGAAGCTCAGAGGCTCAAGCTTGCCAGTGAGAGGGGCAGGGGACAGGAGCATACGCTCTTTGTCTTTGACGAACCGACAATCGGACTGCATCCGCTTGATGTGCAGTCCCTCCTGAAAGTCTTTGAGCACCTGATCGACAATGGCGCGACAGTCATTGTCATCGAACATGATCTGGACGTGATCCGGAACGCGGATTACGTGATTGACATGGGCCCGGGCGGCGGAACAGAGGGTGGCAGAATTGTTGCTGCCGGAACGCCGGAGATGATCATGGCCTGTTCGGACAGCCTGACGGGACGCTACCTGAGGGCATAAAGCCGGACAAATCCGCGGAACCCGGGCCAATAATCCAGGTTCAGTTCAATACAGTAGACATCCCGTACAGCCCGGTCTGTTCGCATATGGGCGATTGAAATGAAACAGCAAAACAGAGGCCGGATGGCTTGAAATCTCCACTGATTAACGGTATACTCTTACTGGCAGCAGTCTGCCTGTTTTAAACAGTATTGAAAGGGCGCAGCCAGATGGCGATTGATTGAGCCGGGGATGCATCAGGAGGAGACGGGATGGAAATCATGGACAGCGTTGTTGCCTGGGCGGCAGAGCTGCAGAGTCTTGCCCAGGCGGGGTTGTTCTATGGAAAGGACATCTTTGACAGAGAACGGTATGAGCGCATCCGCGAGATAGCGGCCGAGATGATGGCTGAGCGGACAGGGATTGAGATCAGGCAGATCAGGGACCTCTTTTGCGGCGATACCGGATATCAGACGCCCAAGGTCGATACGCGGGCTGCCATCTTCATAGACGGCAAAATCCTCCTTGTGCGGGAACGGAGCGGCAAATGGTCCATGCCGGGCGGCTGGTGCGAATTTAATCTGTCTCCGGTGGAAAATACGGTCAAGGAATCAAAGGAAGAGGCCGGATTGGACGTCCGGGTCCGCCGCCTGATTGCCGTGCAGGACAGGGCAAAGCATAATGAGCCGCCATATGCGTATGGTGTCGTTAAGATGTTCTTCCTGTGCGATGCGCTTGGCGGCGAATTCACACCGAACGCTGAAACGCTGGAAAGCGCGCTGTTTGACCGGGACGCGCTGCCCGATCTGGCCGGGGAAAAGTGTACCCGGGAACAGGTATGGATGTGTTTTGATGCGGCGGAGAATGAGAACTGGCAGGCTGAATTTGACTGATGACGGTAAAGGAGGCAGCTTAAATGAGACGTGTTGAGAACCGACGGTATTTTAAAGCAGGTGTTACTGCATTTGCTGTCCTCAGTGCGGTGATTCTGCTGGCATTTCTGCTGCTTCGCATCGGGGCGATTCAGAAGGGGATAAACGGATTTGTAAGGATCCTGACACCTTTTGTCTATGGCGTGGGGATTGCCTATATCCTGGCACCGATGTGCAACAAAATTCAGGGCCTGCTTGTGAATCTGCTGGGAGAAAAGCGGCGAAAACTCAGTGGTGCTCTGGCCATTCTGATCTCTCTGGTGCTGTTTATCCTGGTGATTGCGCTGCTGTTTATCATCGTCATTCCTCAGGTAATCAACAGCGTGGTGAGTATCATCAATGTCTTGCCAGGACAGGTGATGAATCTGAGCAATCAGATTGAGGAAATGGTGTCTGTGGATCCTGACCTGCAGAAACTGTGGGACAGTGTCACCAAAGAAATCATTTCAAGGATTCAGGCATTCAGGGACACTGGAATTATGCCGCTGATTCAGCAGGTCTTATCGGGTACGGCAACCTATGTGTCTGCGTTTGTGAACATGCTCAGTAATCTGGTGCTTGCACTGGTTATCACGGTTTATATGCTGGCAACTCGAAAGCGCTTTGCTGCGCAGGCGAGGTTGCTGCTCAGAAGTGTATTCAATACGGTCTGGGCTGACCGGATTGAACAGGAAGTGCTCTATGCGGATGAGATGTTCCATGGGTTTTTCATGGGCAAGCTCGTAGACAGTGCGATTATTGGCGTTATCTGCTTCATCGGCTGCGCAATCATGAAGTTTGGCTCTGCGCCGCTGATTGCGGTTATCGTGGGTGTGACCAATATCATCCCTTTCTTTGGGCCGTTCATTGGTGCAATCCCCTGCATACTGATTCTCCTGCTCGAAAATCCGATTCACAGCCTGATGTTTATTGTGTTTATCCTCATCCTCCAGCAGCTGGACGGAAACGTCATAGGCCCGCGCATTCTTGGGAATACGACAGGACTTTCCGGTTTCTGGGTAACCTTCGCCATTATTGTATTTGGCGGCTTTTGGGGAATTGTCGGCATGCTTGTCGGTGTACCGCTGTTCGCCGTTATCTATGATATTGTCAGAAAGCTGACCCGCATAGGCCTGAGGCGCCGCGGACGCGAGGATATGATTACGGCCTATGACGCCGAATTCCATGCGGCGGATGCCGTTAAGCCTCAGCCGGTCAAGGCGCCCCCGAAACAATAACTGATTAAAAAACGGGACTGCTGCAATGATGCAG
>JAFSZW010000551.1 GCA_017458865.1 Clostridia bacterium | reverse complement strand
TACATCAGGCGCTACATAGACGCCGGTTATTCCGGCATTATCATTACCGACCATTTCTGGCGGGGCAACTGCGGCATTGACCGTTCCCTCCCGTGGCCTGAGTTTGTCAAACAATTCTGCGCAGGCTATGAGGACGCGCTGAATGAGGGCATCAAATGCGGCCTGCCTGTCTTCTTTGGCTGGGAGGAAACCTTTGACGGGGATGACTATCTGGTATACGGGCTGGATAAGGCATGGCTCCTCCAGCACCCCGAGGTCACCCGCTGGACCAAGAAAGAGCAGTTTGACACCGTTCATCAGTACGGCGGCTGTGTTGTGCAGGCGCATCCGTTCCGGGCTGCCTCCTACATCTTCGGCATCCATCTGACGCCCTTCCTGGTCGACGGCGTGGAAGGATTCAACTGCGGCAATCAGCACGCCTGGAACATCTCCGGTATGCATTATGCCAGAATGACAGGACTGCCGGTCACCGCCGGTTCAGATAATCACCATGCTGACCGGATGAATCCCGACAATCTGTCCGGTGTCGTCTTTGACCATCCGCTGCATGACCTTGGCGATTATATCAAAGCGATTCGCAACCGTGAACCCTTTGGTCTGCATATTCCGGTTGATCTGCCAGAATGGACGGATGCAGTCATCCCGGAACTGCCAGGTTTCCTCATGAATTCTGCCGGTGAGGATCAGCCGACTGACCTCATGGAACTGCTCCGGCACGGTTTCAAAGACAGTGCAAAACGATAAAGCTATGTATCACGGACCATTGAGCCTCAATGGTCCGTGTCTCTTATCTGTTTTTGCCGCCTCAGATCGTTCTTTTGTCGCACAGATTTACAAAATACTGTCTTTTCCTCTTTCATATATCTCAAAAAAGTGTTAGAATACCGTCTGTTTGTTTGGTTTTTCGAACACTGGAAAGGGTTAACCATGGTAAACAGCAAGTATTCGCAGTTAAGATTTAAAATGAATCCGACAGATCCCTGTTGGTGTAAAAGCGGCCGTCATTACGGTGACTGCCATCTCCCTATTGATGAGCGCCTCAATGACCTCGCCCGTATAGGCGTGGAGATTCCGAACCACGCGATGATTAAAAACGCCGAACAGATTGAAGGCATTCGCAAGAGCGCCAAAATCAACATTGCAGTTCTGGATTATGTGGCGGAAAACATTCATGAGGGCATTCCCACATCTGAAATAGATCGCTGGGTTTACACGATTACAAAGGACATGGGCGGCGTTCCGGCACCTCTGAATTATGAGGGCTATCCCAAGTCTGTCTGCACCTCCATCAACAACCAGGTATGCCACGGCATTCCCTCCAAGCACGTCTTCCTCAAAGAGGGCGACATCATCAACGTCGACTGCTCGACCATCCTGCACGGCTATTTTTCCGACTCCTCCAGAATGTTTGTCATCGGGAAAACGACACCCGAAAAGCAGAAACTTGTGGATGTGGCAAAGGAATGCGTCTACAAGGGCCTTGAGCAGGTTAAGCCCTGGAACTACATGGGTGACATGTCTCACGCCATTAAGACACACGCCCGCGCAAACGGCTTTTCCGTCGTGCGTGACATCGGCGGCCACGGCTGCGGTCTGGAGTTCCACGAGGATCCGTATGTCAGCTACGTGCTGCGCAAGGGCACCGGTATGGTCTTTGTCCCCGGGATGACCTTCACCATTGAACCCATGATCAACATGGGTACCTACCGCATCTATACGGACAACAAGAACGGCTGGACGACCTATACCGACGATGGCAAGCCCAGTGCTCAGTGGGAGATCCAGGTTGCCGTTACTGAAACGGGTGCTGAGATCCTCAGTTACTGATCCGTTTCTGCGAATCAGTCACTCTTCCAAGCGGGCTACCTGTCCATCTGGCACTGCTTATCAACGCCTGCCTGATATTGGTTCTGTGCTTATAAAACCGGTTCGCCGGTTTTTTCTTATCTCCCGCTAATCTTTGCCGCATAGCCGGGACGCATTCCCGGCTTCATCTGCCTGATCCTACCCGCCATATCTTCATCTGAATCTGTCCAGGAGCCTGCCTGCGGAACAATTCCGTGTTTCTTCTGAAACTTCCTTGTCCCCTATAATTGCGTATGTTATAATCCCAATCTCAGAAACAGGCTGCTGACAGGCAGTATATTTGGCCGTTTCTGACTGTGCACACCCAGTGTGCATACAGAATGTTCCCGCTCCTGGCCGAAGGAGATGCCTCTCCCTGGCCAGCGTTTGTAATCCAACCCACAGGAGGACCTGTTATGGAAGAGGGCCGTTTTGTACTCAAATCGCCATTTAAGCCGCAGGGCGACCAGCCCCAGGCTATTGACGCCCTGACCAGGGGCGTTCAGGACGGCATGCCCTGTCAGGTGCTGCTCGGCGTCACCGGTTCAGGCAAAACCTATACCATGGCCTCCGTCATTGAGCGGCTTCAGCGGCCCACGCTGGTCATTGCTCATAACAAAACACTTGCCGCACAGCTCTGCGCTGAATTCCGCGAATTCTTCCCGGACAGTGCCGTCGAGTATTTTGTTTCCTACTATGATTATTATCAGCCGGAGGCGTACATAGCATCCTCTGATACCTATATCGAAAAGGACGCTTCCATCAACGATGAAATTGAGCGCCTGCGCCACAGCGCGACCGCAGCACTCCGGGAGCGGCGGGACGTCATAGTCGTCGCATCGGTTTCCTGCATCTATTCCATGGGCGATCCCTCCGAATATGAAGGCATGATGATCTCCCTTCGGCCGGGAATGGAAATGGACCGGGATGTTCTGATCCGGAAACTGGTGGAAATCCAGTATGACCGCAATGACATCGATTTTGACCGCGGCACTTTCCGGGTGCGCGGCGATGTCCTTGAGATCTTCCCTGCCGGCTATGACAAGAATGCCATTCGTGTGGAGTTCTTCGGCGATGAGATCGACCGCATTTCCACCATTGAGGTGGTATCCGGTCATGTGCTCATGCAGCTTGAACATGTCTCCATCTATCCGGCCACCCACTATGCTACCCCGCAGGCAGCCATTGACAGTGCCATTGGCAACATTGAGGAGGATCTCATCGCCAGAGCAACGGAGTTCCGCGAAACAGACCATCTGGTTGAAGCACAGCGGATCACCCAGCGGACTGAGTACGACATAGAAATGCTCCGCGAACTGGGCTACTGTACCGGCATTGAGAACTACTCCCGGTACTTCGATGGACGCAAGCCCGGCGATGCACCATATACGCTGCTTGACTACTTCCCCAATGATTACATGGTATTCATTGATGAAAGTCATGTGACGCTGCCCCAGATCCGGGCCATGTACAATGGTGACCGTGCCAGGAAAGAAGCATTGGTTTCCTATGGCTTCCGTCTTCCCAGCGCTTTTGATAACCGTCCGCTCCGTTTCGATGAGTTTGAGGGACGCATTGGCCAGATGATCTGCGTTTCCGCAACGCCCGGCCCCTGGGAAAGCGAACATGCCCGCCAGATTGTCGAGCAGATCATCCGTCCCACCGGTCTGTTGGATCCCAAAATCATTGTGCGGCCTGCCACCGGCCAGGTGGATGATCTCTATACTGAAATACTGTCTGTTACCGCTCAGGGATACCGGACTCTGGTAACCACACTCACAAAGAAGATGGCTGAAAGCCTGACGACCTATCTGGCACAGATGGACGTGAAGGTCCGCTATCTGCACTCGGACGTGCAGACAATGGAACGTCAGGAAATCATCCGGGATCTGCGGCTCGGCGTTTTCGATGTGCTGGTCGGCATCAACCTGCTGCGCGAGGGTCTTGACCTCCCCGAGGTGGCGCTTGTCGCCATTCTCGATGCAGATAAGGAAGGCTTCCTGCGCAGCGAGGTCAGCATGATTCAGACAGTCGGCCGCGCTGCCCGCAATGTGGATGGCCGCGTCATCATGTATGCGGACACCTACACCGACAGCATGAACAAGACCATCTACGAAACTCAGCGGCGCCGCCAGCTGCAGGAGGCCTACAACGAGGCGCATGGCATCACCCCGACAACGGTCGTGAAATCAGTCCGTGACCTGCTTGAAATCGGACACGCACCCACAGACGACGGGCATGCTGCCAAGCCCGTTGTTGACAAGGATGAGGATATTGAACTGCTCATCCAGTCCACCCAGGAACAGATGCTGCAGGCTGCCGCAAACCTCGACTTTGAAACCGCCGCCAAACTGCGCGACAAGCTCTTTGCCCTACAGGGAAAGAAGCCTGAAACCGGTGATTCGCCGGTTCCTGTCCTGCCAAACCGCAAGCGGAAGCCGCACAAACGCTGAACCTTAACGCGTTCAGGAGGAGCTATCATGCAAGAAAACATTGTCCTCAAGGGAGTCCATCAGAACAACCTCAAAGGATTTGATCTGACACTTCCCCGAAATAAACTGATCGTCTTCACCGGCCTTTCCGGCAGCGGCAAATCGTCCCTGGCCTTTGATACCCTGTATGCCGAGGGACAGCGCCGCTACGTGGAATCGCTGTCCTCATATGCCCGGCAGTTCCTCGGGCAGATGGAAAAACCGGCTGTGGATTCCATTGACGGACTCTCCCCTGCCATTTCCATTGACCAGAAAACGACCACCCGGAATCCGCGTTCGACAGTCGGTACCGTCACAGAAATCCATGACTACCTGCGCCTGCTGTATGCCCGTGTCGGACAGCCCCACTGTCCCAAGTGCGGCCGTCCGATCAACAAACAGTCCGTCGACCAGATGGTTGACCAGATCACTGCGCTGCCGGAACGCACCCGCATCCAGATCCTTGCCCCCATCATCCGCGGCAAAAAAGGCGAACACGTCAAGGTCATCGAAAACATCACCAAACAGGGATTTGTCCGCGTCCGCATCGACGGCGAACTCTATGACATCTCCGAAACGCCCGCGCTGGACAAGAAGAAAAAACATACCATTGAGATCGTCGTTGACCGTCTCATCCTGCGAGAGGACATCAGGAGCCGCCTGACTGATTCCATTGAGACCGCCCTCTCCCTTTCCAGCGGCATCCTGATCGCCGACATCGGTCCTGGCGAGCGGGAAATCCTGCTCTCCTCCAACTTCGCCTGTCCGGAGTGCGGCATTTCCATAGATGATCTTGCACCGCGTTCCTTCTCATTCAACAGTCCGTTCGGCGCGTGTCCGACCTGTTCCGGTCTTGGCGTTCTCACCAAGATTGATCCGGACCTCATTCTGCCGGACCGCACCAAGTCCCTGAATCAGGATCCCTTCGTGCTGGCCGGATGGAGCAGCCACGAATCAGGCACGCAGGCCGCCATGTTCTTTGATGCGCTTTCAAAGCATTACGGCTTTACCATGGATACGCCGCTGTGCGATCTGACAGAGGTCCAGCTCAACGCGCTTCTCTACGGCACCAAAGGTGAAAACCTGCAGATCGACTACACCATGTCAAACGGCAGGCAGCAGGCATTCTCCGCGCCATTTGAGGGCATTATACCCATCGCTGAACGCCGTGCTGCCGAGACACAGAGCGATTCCGCCCGTGCTCAGTATGAGCAGCTCATGAGCGAATCCCTATGTCCGGACTGTCAGGGAAAGCGTCTTAAACCCGAGGTCCTGGCTGTCACAGTCGGTGACCGGTCCATTGCGGATGTTTCCGACCTGTCCATCCAGAAAGGCATCGACTTTTTCTCATCCCTGACTTTCGGCACGCAGAACAGCATGATCGCCGAACCGATTCTCCGCGAGATTCTGGCACGCCTTCGTTTCCTCAATGACGTCGGTCTCAGCTACCTGACTCTTTCCCGTTCCGCCGGCACACTGTCCGGCGGTGAGGCACAGCGTATCCGGCTCGCCACACAGATCGGCTCCGGCCTGGTCGGTGTCCTTTACATTCTGGATGAACCATCCATCGGCCTGCATCAGCGGGACAATGCCAAGCTGATTGCCACGCTCAAGCACCTGCGCGATCTTGGCAATACCCTGATCGTCGTTGAACACGACGAGGATACCATGATGAATGCGGACCAGATCGTGGACATCGGACCTGGCGCCGGCGAACACGGCGGTCAGCTTATCGCTCAGGGCACCGCACAGGAAATCATGAACTGCCCGGATTCCATAACCGGTCAGTATCTGTCCGGAAAGCGCGGCATTGCCATCCCCAAGCGGCGGAAACCGTCCGGCATGCTCAGTGTCCGCGGTGCATCCGAGCACAATCTCAGGAATCTGGATGTGGACATCCCCCTTGGCGTCATGTGCGTCGTAACCGGTGTATCCGGCAGTGGTAAATCAACGCTGGTGAATGAGATCATTTACAAGACCCTTCAGCGGGATCTGAACCGCGCGCGAACCCGTCCCGGCAGGTGCGCCTCCATTACCGGCATTGAACAGCTCGACAAGGTCATCGCTATTGACCAGAGCCCCATTGGACGCACGCCCCGTTCCAATCCTGCCACATACACAGGTCTCTTTGACCTGATCCGTCAGGTATTTGCCTCAACACCCGAGGCAAAAGCCCGTGGATACCGCGAAAACCGCTTCTCATTCAATGTGAAGGGCGGTCGCTGCGAAGCCTGCTCCGGTGACGGTATCCTGCGCATTGAAATGCACTTTCTTGCCGACATCTATGTTCCGTGCGAAGTGTGTAAAGGCAAGCGGTATAACCGCGAAACTCTCGAGGTGCTCTACAAGGGCAAATCCATCTCGGATGTCCTTGAGATGACAGTTGAGGAAGCGCTCGCCTTCTTTGAGGCATATCCGCGCATCACGCGGAAGCTGCAGACTCTGTATGATGTCGGCCTTGGCTATATCCGCCTGGGTCAGCCATCCACCACCCTCTCCGGTGGCGAGGCGCAACGTGTCAAGCTCGCCACTGAGCTCTCCCGCGCATCAACCGGTAAGACCTTCTACGTGCTGGATGAACCGACAACCGGTCTGCACATGGCCGACTGCGAGCGGCTGGTCAGTGTTCTCAGGCGTCTTGCCCATGGCGGCAACTCCGTCCTCATCATTGAACACAACCTTGATGTCATCAAGGCCTGTGACTACGTCATAGACCTGGGTCCCGAGGGCGGCGACGGCGGCGGCACACTGGTCTGCCATGGCACACCGGAAGAGGTAAGCAAATGTCCCGGCAGCTATACCGGCCAGTATCTCATCCCCGCCCTTGAGAAGGCAAAGCAGATCGCCAGCCATTCGAATAACGCATAGCCCCCGTTCACCTGCCGACAGACTGCGATGTGCCTCTTATCATCTGCACTCCAAACAATACACGACAGAGCATACACAGGCAAAGTATGCTCTGTCTTTTGATCTGGTACAGCCTGCTCCTGAAAGGCCGCGGTTTCGTGCATAAGGCGGTTTATCATCCCCGACAGTGAGTTTTGAACATCTGCGCATATAAAAAGCCGCGAATCCGTTTTTTACCGAGCCGTGGCTCGTTTTATTGGCAATTTCTGAGAACCTTCAGCCGTTTGGGATTAAGTACAGGAACCATCCAGGTACTTTCTGCCACTGGGCGGCTGCAGATTCATCATCCTTGAGGTGATTTTTAAGGATCTGTTCGGATAAAAAGCCACGAACGCATTTTTTATAAGGCCACGGCTCGTTTTGCTACCATTGAGGATCCTCAGCCATTTGAATCATGTACAGCAGCCAAACAGGCGCTTTTCTGCTCCTGCACGGCCGAGATTTCATGAACAGCGTGCCTTTTCTCAGTCAGTACCCTGAATTTTGAACATCTGCATGCATAAAAAGCCACGAACGCGTTTTTAATCAAGCCATGGCTCGTTTTATCTCCATGAACAGATCCTCCAACGTTACCACACTCGAAAAGATATGACTGTACTCATTTGGGCTCACGCCGTACGTTGTGATCAGCGTTTGAAAGATCGTTGACCTTCGTGGAATATCCTTTATCAATATATTCTGACGATGCATCAGTTTCAGGTAATACGCCTTGTCAACAGTAACTGCTTCACTGCAGAACCTGATTTCACACTCATTGATCACATGGTCGTTTCGATTGATCAGCAGATCTATTTGGGCACGCTCAGGATCATCTTCTCCATCAGGCCACGCCGACTGAGTAGACCGGACACCGATGATCCCCAATGCCTGCTTAATCTGATGAATATGATTGAAGCAAACATTCTCAAAGGCAAGCTCTTTCCAGCGCATTCCAGATGGCATATCCAGATGGTCCGTCCAGAAATGTGTATCCAACAAGGACTGGTTCCGTACACAATGCAGGAAAAAGAGGCAGAACGGATCTGTCAGCTTATAGTGTTCCTCTCGTTTGCTCATTCCAAAGGGAACATACCGGACCACAAAATCGCTTAAAATCAGCGCATTCAGATCATCCGTCAGCGTTCCTCCGGATTCAATATCCAGTCTGTCGCAGATTTCCTTTCTGCTGAAACCTGCATTTCGTGTATACAGCAATTCCACGATACGCTTCACAGCATGCGCATTGTGGAACATGGAAGCAAAGAGAAGGTCATATTCATCCCTGAACACCGCCTGTTCCGAAAAAAACAACCTGTCTATATCTGCGCCAGGCTCAGATCTCCCTGAAGGTATCCGAGATAATACGGAATACCACCGAAATGCATATAGGACTGAACAATGTCATACCTTAAGTAGTGTACGTTTCTCCTTAACAGATACGCCTCAGATTCTTTCAGATTAAAGAGCTCGAGTATGATCTGATAAGTCACACGGTCGTACAGTCCGCCATGATTATTGATGAGACGGTTCAGCATCCAGGAACTGTCGCTGCCACAGACGATCAGCATTACATTATGACGGTGACATGCCCAATTGTTCCAAAACGCCTCCAATCCAGTCAGAAAATCAGATTTTGGTGTATCCATCCAGGGAAGCTCATCAAGGAAAATCAACTGACGTTCCTGCTCGTCCTTTCCCTGCAGCCACATTACCAACACAAAAAAGGCGTCAAGCCAATCCTTCGGTTTCTGATCCGGTTGCGCGCCGTACATGCACAGTGACTGATAAAAATGATCAAGTTGCGCTTTCATCCGATTATTCCCCTTCAGTTCTGCAGGTGAAAGAGCCGTGTGCCGAAACGTGAATTTCCCTTTAAATGTTTCATCTACCAGATAAGTTTTGCCAACTCGATGGCGCCCATATATCGCAATAAATTCGGCTTCCTGTCTGTCATATCGTTCTCTCAATATCCTGATCTCTTCCTGTCTGCCAACCATAGGGAACCTCCTGATGTAATCAGCCTTAACAACATTATCAATCCGTAGCCATAATTACATTATCATTCCGCAGCATCCATGTCAATCGTTTTAGGGCCAATTATAAAAATAGTGCCGTTTTTTAAGCAGAAAAAGCCCGAAAGCATAGACTTTCAGGCTTAACATCTGTATTTAACTATTGAATGGTAAAAGGTCGATCACTCAGCATTTCTGCTGCGGCTCCTATTTCCCGCCGGCTTTAAACAGGTCTGCGCGTTTCATTTCTGTTACGCTGCAGCAGGAAGCTGCTCATCTCTGCTTTCCGTCTCCTGCTGTGATTCGGCGGATTCGGAGGATTCTTCCTCTGTCGTCTCATGCAACTGAACACTCTCAAGACCCTTGGTTGGAATCATTCGGATCTGAGCGGTTTCAACCGGCTCTCCATTTCCAAAGAAGAGGTTGTACGCCATATTCATCAAACGATCCAAATTCTCATCAGACAGGAATTCATTTAGATTCCCTGTATCATTCTCATCAAGCGTCATCGCATCCAGCCACTGATCGCCAATCAGGACAGCCATGCCGCGCGCACTGAGCGTCTTTGTATCAAAGTTCATGAGCACATGAACCGTCAGACGATCATTCAGGACGATCGGCATGCGATTGGTTCCCGCCTGCTTCCATGTGGAATGCTGCGTAACAATGCCATCCATTATCCCCTTCAGGCCGTCAACCAGTGCATTTGCCTTGTCATTGTCGGTCGATTCCGGATCCTGTATCGTGACCGCCAGACCATCCAGGCGCAGTCTGCTGAACAGATCATCAAGTTCCGCTTCCAGGTTTTCCGCCTTGTTTTCACTGTTAACCAGATATTCAAGCAGTGTAAACACAGCACCGATTCTTGACTTGATCTCTTTCAGATCGATCTGGAAAGTCATGCATGCCCAGTAGGGATCCTTAAACACCTCATTATCGGGCATTTCAAGCACTGCAAGATACTGTCCTTCCGGGAAAGTCTCCGGGACCTCCGTCCGGTCAAGTTTTGCATGGGCAATGCTCTCATCAAGCTTTTCCATGTATTTCCCATTGCCGGAGGCCACAAGTGCCCAGCGCAAAAGCGTCGCCATCTGCGGATAATCCGTTTTCGGCGTCATGCCATAGGCAACCATCATGAAGAAGTCCTTTGCCTCATTCAGTGTCATTCCGCCTTCCTCGCAGAGCTTCACCGCAATGAGATTGAGGATGGATGA
This sequence comes from Clostridia bacterium, assembly GCA_017458865.1. GTDB lineage: Bacteria > Bacillota > Clostridia > Christensenellales > Aristaeellaceae > Ventricola. Next base: position 9,204 of record JAFSZW010000551.1, on the reverse strand, counting down.
ATTGATATGCACGCCGCCGCGATCATTTACATCATTCGGGATATCCGTGTGCGGGCCATAGAATACATCCCATACATACTCCGGCTGCCCGAATTTGCGTGGATCACTCATGCAGCGCAGTCCATTTCCGCTGTTCTCGCCAACCAGCCAGGTCGTATCATCCGTATCCTGATAGATGAGCTCGCAGATGTTGCCCATAATATCAGACATTGCCTCATTGATGGCACCCCAGTCATCCTGGTACAGATTGGTGTTCATGATTGAGCCGGTCACACAATGCATGAATTCATGAGCCAGCACATCCAGACACTGTTCAAAATTGCCCGTCTCACTGTAGGCAAAGCACTGCCAACCCTTGGCTTTGCCAATATAGCAGGCATTTTCCATCGAAGTCCCGTCTTCAAAGCACAGTTTCCTCAGTAGCAGGGTTGGCGTGCCGACGCCATCCGGGCCTGTCCAGCCCATCCCGGCAAAGAAATCCCATGCCTTGATGAAATTGGCATATGCAATGATATCCCGATCCTCCCACTCATTTTTCGAGTTGACCAGGAGCTGTACAGTCTCATCCTCATAAGCCATGGCGTGAAAGTCCGCAATCGCGATTTTGCGTTCCAGATCGCCCAGATAGTAGGCATTTGTCCGCATATCCCGCATAACCGGAACAGTCAGCTCGCGCGTATGCCCGTCAGCAAAATGTACCTCACCGCTCCATTCAACCGGCTCCATGAATTCAAATGCATAGACGGAATTGTATCCGGAAAGGCTGGCCATATCCCTCGGCTTCGTCACGGTATTGTTGTAGAGATAGGTCCCATCCATCTGGACATAATGAGCCAGGTACGGCATGTCAACCACTCTTGTGGAACCGAAACGGGGATTGCGCGTATAAACCACCCAGACGATCTGATCCGGTGCGATTTCATCGGAATCAATGTCACTTTCCACCGGGATAATGACCTTATTGGTATACGTACTCAGGATATCCTCATCAATCTGGTTTTCCTCAAGATACGCCCAGACCGCTTTCTCAGCCTCTGCCGCGGTAATCTCTGTGCTGCCGCTGTTCACGGGATCACTGCCCGACAGTGAGCTGAACACAGCAGTCACATTGTGCTCCGCGTCCGTTACCAGCTTCAGTGTGCTGGCAACCACAGTAAATCCATCATGAACCTGCTGGAAGACATATACAGTCTGGTCATCCGCCTTCAGCACAGACCACAGGTTCAGTACTGTCTCATCTGCGCCGCCCAGCAGCGTCATCATCTGATAGGCGCAGTAATATGCATCCAGCTCATCTTCAACGCTCCCCGCAAGATGCTTTCCCTGAATCGAGTAAATCGTCCCGTTCTCCTCATAGAACACCGCATCAGGGTCGGCCAGGCGGATTGCCTCAGTATCCAGTTGGTTCTCCAGTCCTTCCCAGCACGCATCTGCAACTGCTTCCTCCCACTCATGTGCGGAAAGACCGGATGCCTCCATCTTCATCTCCTCGTTCTGAATTCCGAAAGTGTGTACGCTCTCGCCATCAGCCGTCCCTAGCAGGCAAACAAGGAGCAATGCCATCAACATCACAAACCACTTTCTCATTATGTTCCTCCTTGAAATCAAACGATTGTTTTCTCATCAAAGCCAGGGCAAACACGTCTGTTTGCATCATTTCGTCCGCCTACGGACGCCGCCCGCTGATCTGCATCATGTGCGTCAGCCGCCGTTCACCCCACAGAAGAACACCGGTTGATTCCGCCAGCTGTCTTGCAGACTGCGTAAAGGTTCCCGGACAAAGCACCACTGCCACATCACATCCGTAATACTGCATGCCGGCATATGCTTCCTGTACGGCAAAATTGCCCACAGCCCCCTGGTAATTCTTGCACTGAATGGCATACCGCCGCCCACCGCGCTCACAGAGAATATCCACTCCCTGATCCCCGCTTGCAGGCGTCAGCTGGACATGTTTGAAACCATTGTCGGCGAGCACGTCTGCGGCATATTCCTCAAACGCCTCTCCACTCAGTTTCAGACATCGTGAAGCGCTGTTGTTCTTCCCTCTGATTATACGAATGAGGGCACTTATCGGGCAGGAAAGACAGAAAAATATCTTTTTGAGAAGGAACAGCAGTAGCCGGAATATTAGAAAAATCAGCCTTCCCAGGAGATGCACAAACGCTGCGAATCCATCTCCGAGGGTACGAAAACAGGCATCCACCAAATCAGCCAGAGCACCGGCAACCCGGCACAACAGACTCACCCGTTGCTTTTTTCGTCTCGCAGGCAATCGCTGCCTCCCCTTTCAAGCATGACAACCGCATGCGTGGAAATGCCAAGTCCCTCGCCCTCAAAGCCCAGATGCTCCGTCGTCGTCGCTTTCACGCTGATCCGTTCGCGGCAGATATTAAGATGACCTGCCAGAGAATCCCGCATTGCCTCAATAAAGGGCCTGAGTTTTGGCCGCTGACAGATGATTGTCAGGTCGGCATTGCTGACCTTCCATCCGTCCGCCGCGATGATCTCCCGGACACGCTCAAGGAGTTTCATGGAATCTGCGCCGCTGTATGCCGGATCCGTATCCGGAAAATGATAGCCAATGTCGCCCATGGCAGCAGCGCCGAGCATTGCATCCATAAGCGCATGCGCTGCAACATCCGCATCGCTGTGTCCAAGCAGCCCGCGCTCATACGGCACCTTGACACCGCACAGGATCAGATCGCGGTCTGGTACCAGTTTATGCACATCATATCCATGTCCTATACGCATTTCCATGGGCTTGTCTGCCTCCTTCATTCCGCGCCGGATCAGGATCTGTTCAGCAACAGCAAGATCCTCAGGCGTCGTAATTTTGAGATTCTCCGGATCGCCCATGCTGAGATAGACTGCTTTCCCCGTCCATTCCATCAGCATGGCGTCATCTGTCGCCGTCTGCCTGTCCGCATACGTCTCGTGCGCGGCAATAATCTCCGCATAATCAAACACCTGCGGTGTCTGGATGCTGTAAAGGCTTGCGCGGTCCGGCGTTTCCAGAATCAGGCCATCCGGCTGCGCCCGCTTAATCGTATCCTTGAGCGGCACCGCCACAATGGCATTTCCCTTATCTGCCGCCTGCCTGAGCGCATCCTCAAGCACCCTGCGGGAAACGAGCGGCCGGGCGCCGTCATGGATCGCCACATAGTTCGTGCCCTTAGGCAGTGCGCGAAGGCCGCACAGGACGCTTGCCTGCCTCGTGGCACCGCCTGGAACCAGTCTCACCTGATCGAAACCGTACGATGACAGAAGTTCCCTCATTTCGTCCTGATTCTGCGTACTGCAGACCACAATGAGATCACCAAACAGGCCGCTGTCTGAAAAGGCGCGCACGGTATGCACAATCACCGGTACGCCAAGGAGCGGCAGAAACACCTTGTTCTTATCGCTGTGCATCCGCTCGCCACGCCCGGCAGCGACTATGATTGCCGCGTTCATAGATCCGTCTCCCCATCCAGCACCTCATACATGAGGCTTGCCTCGTTCTTTCGGACCGTCTCGGCGATTGAGACCACTTTATAGCGGGCAAGCTTGTCGCCGAACCGAATTTCAAGGACATCGCCTTCCTTTACCTCAGAGGACGGCTTTGCCACTTTTCCGTTGATCGTCACGCGTCCGCCCTCACCGGCTTCCTTGGCCACTGTGCGCCGCTTGATAATCCTTGAAACCTTTAAATACTTATCCAGTCTCATAATTCGTTTCCTCCATCAGGTTGTTGTGAATTCATGCTGAGTTCCCTGCGGGAACGCTGTGCCATGACCGGCAGAATGCAGACAAACGGATACACATACCGTCCGGCCATACATGGCCCCAGCAGGAAAGTACAGAGCAGCAAAACCGGCAATAGAGCTGTAAACGCCATCCCCCTGCTGCCCTGATACATCTGCCGGAGCACCAGATACAGGACCAGCCAGATAATCACACCCATATTGAACAGGTATCCAATTGGCCATTGCATGGCTCCCTGTGCACCGAACCGCCAGGCAATCGCCTGCCGCAGTTTCGGAAAACGGCTCATGTCCCGGATTCTCTCGCCCTTCCACCAGCCGTCATAGTATTTGTCCGATATCTCCGTCTGCAGATAATACCCTGAAACCGAATACCGCTGATACGGATACAGGAATCCATGGGTAAGCATCAGAAATGCATTCACGCACTCATCCGGTGCCTTTGTGAGCACAGACAGATACAGGCGGATATATCGTTTTGGATCCGAGCGAATCGCATCGCTGTTCATTTCAAACTTCACAGGATCTGAAATTGTGGGATCATACTTCTCCCAGGCCCGATTCGGCATAGCCGCATCTATAGCCTCCAGCTCAGACTCACTCAGCACCTCCGGGCGGTTCAGCCTGACCCTGGCCACCTGCTGTATCGGCACGGCGAGCATTTCAACAATGTCACCATCCGCAGCATTCATAACCTGACTTATGCATGCACCCGTAAACATGGCAAGCAGCGTTGACATGAGCACTGCCAGCGGAATGCGTCTTGGCTCTTCTTTCAGACAGAACATGCCCAGGACCGCCCATGCCAGGAATGCATATACCGCATTGTTCCGCAGCAGAATACTGCAGAGGATCGCGAGGATCATCCTGCCGTTCTCCCGGTTATTGACGCCCATCCGCATCTTCTGCATGATCAGGCAGAGTGCCAGTGCAAAAGATGCACCAAAAAGCGTATCCTTTGTAGCATTGCTTGCCATAAGCATATGCAGAGGATACAGCGCATAGAAGAAGAACGCCGCAATCCCGGCCCGGGTTCCGCTCTGCTTTTCAATTGACTCAATACACCTTGAAAAGCATTTGCTGAGCAGCAGGATCTGCAGCAGCGTATAGATTGCCGCACCGATGTTCACCTGACCGAAAAAAGCGCCCATCTGAACCAGCTTTCCCATAAACAGCGTATGCAGAAGCGGATGATGCGAGGAATAAACGCCAGTGAACACCTGTTTCAGCTGAAACGGCACATCATAGGCGAATGAGCCCGGAAACAGAATCAGATACATGGGAATGTAGCATGCGGTGAGGCAGATAAAAACGGTGCGCACATGCAGTGGCCTGGCTGTGTCCTCCCCTGTCCTGCGCTTCCATCCCAGGTCAAACAGAGCCCTGAGAAGCAATGCTGCCGGAACAGTCAGCAAAGCGCTCAGTCCTATTGTCAGAAGGCCTCTGCAGGTGCCAGTCCGTTCCACCTGAACGCCTGCTGTTAGAAGGAAAGAGAACAAAAATCCGCCGGCAAGCAGGACAGACAGCCGCCGTTTGAAAAGTGTCCTCAATAGCTGCATTGTTTTTTCCTTTCATTGTGCCGGGTGCAGTTTATCCACTGCCTACAGTCAAAAAGACGCTGCAGATCATGCAGCGTCTATTTCTCCTCATTTTCTTCACCGAGTTTTTCCATAATCGTCCGGTACAGGAAGGATGCCTGCTTGGGCCAACGTCTGCTGAAATCTACTGCCTGCTGTCTGTCTACCACCGGCAGTTTCAGATTAAAGGTTTCCCTGCCATCCTCAAGCAGGCGGAGTGTCACCAGATAGCCATCTGCCTGTCGTTCCCACTCTGCCGGCATCTGCAGTTCGTCCCGAATCATTCGTTTCCACTCGGCTGCATGATCATCAATCTGAATTTTGGCGCCTGGCCAGATGTCCTCTCCAAACATGTTCACCATGTTTTTCCCATCTTCAGTAACGGTGAGAAGTCTGCCCTCGAGATGCTGCTCTTCCACCACCAGCCGCGTTTCCTTGAGTTCTCCCAGTGCGACATACAGTTGAAACTGTTCCATCAGGGAAAACGTATCATTGATCCGGACAACCTGATCCTCTGTGCACGGTCCGATGCGTAAAATGGCATACATCAGTGTCAGTTTATCCCGATGCGTTTCCCGCTGTCCTCCAACCATGTGTCTCACTCCTGTCAGGCTTCAGCGGAATCCTCTCGAATGATGTATGGTTCGATTTCCTCAAGAAGATCACCGCAGTTGTCACTGTAAATCGTCATTGTAATGGGTTTCGAAAGATCAATGGAAAAGATGCCAAGCAAAGACTTAGCGTCCACCACATACCGTCCCGAACGCAGATCAATGTCATATGGATACTGATTGACGATTGCAACAAACTTCTTCACATCATCCGTCACCATCGTCAGTCGGATTAAAACAACGGTCATCTTTCCCTGCTCCTTCGCTCAAAATTACCGGAAACTTCCGAATACGGACGCCTGTCAGACACCGATTCATGCAGTCCGGCAGGCTGTCTTATTACCTGTTCAACCAGCTTCTGTTTTCATTATAAGTGAAGAATGTCTTATTTTCAAGTGCACGTTCTATCTAATCCGTCCAAAAAATCCCATAAAAAAAGAGGCGTTTTGTTATCAATTTTTTTTTGAAAAAACTCTTGATTTTTTACAGAGAGTGCGGTATACTAACGCCCGTGTTCGGGGTCATAGCTCAGCTGGCTAGAGCGCCACGTTGACATCGTGGAGGTCGTAGGTTCGAGCCCTATTGACCCCACCACAGGACAACCCTAATCTTGGTACGAGATTAGGGTTGTTTCTTTTTGTCCTGAAAGCCACTATTCCTGATGTTTCTGGCTATCTACCCATAGCCCCAAAGTGCAGGATTTCATCATGGATACCGGCACTTTTTTATATCCTTCTCGCACTATAAGCCCGCGGAAAGCCGTTTTCCCATGGGCTTGTGGTCCGTTCCCATAAGTTCATGCAGTCATTGCTGTGCCAGGTGATACCTTTTGAATAAGCTGTACTTTCACCGCTCATATTTTGTAAGTGATTGCCCCGCCCTGTATTCCGGCCCTCTTGAAAAAGGAGGCAAAACAGATATAATTGAGAAAAATGCCTGTCAAACACAGGTACAATCGAGGTGAGAGCGATTGGACGAAAAGGTCAATATCCGACTGGAAACAGATCCCTCCTTCAGCGGAACGGAGGTCATCATCCGTACCAGCCGCAGGACAAAACTGACGGACAGGTTGATCAGCGCCATTGAAATGTGCAGCTCAGACGATTTCCCCCTGATTCCCGCCTACACAAACAATAATATACTGACCTTTGTTGAACCGCAGCAGATCATTCGGATCTACACAGAAAACAGGAAACTGATCATACGTACGGAGAACGGTCAGTACGAATCGCATCAGCCCCTTTGGGAAGTAGAGAAATCACTTACTGCAGAATGGCTCGTACGAATCAGCCGGTTTGAAATCGTGAATCTTCGAAAAGCAACAGGTTTTGATTTCAGCAATGCTGGTACGATCCGGATGTTCTTTCAGGACGGAAGCGAAACATGGGTCGCACGGCGTTATGTCCGGTTTATTCAGGAAAAACTGAAGAGCATGGCCATAGGAAAGGAGGCATCACAGAAATGAGAAGAAAAGTGATTATTCTTTCCGGAATTGGTTTTCTGGCCGGCATGCCCATAGGTAATCTGATCACATGGCTAACCTGCGGAACAGTGGTGAACGCGAAAATTGCCGGATGGTGCGGCAGCGACATCACCTCGATTGTCATCCAGACCCTGCTGTCCGGATTGCTTGGCGCGATTTCCATGGGTGGTGTAAATGTCTACGACATCGAAAAGTGGCCTCTCCTACAATGTACAGTCGTCCATTACCTCATGATCGAAGTATCCTATATCGTAATTGCGTCGATTCTCGGATGGTACGGCAGTCTGATGGAACTTCTGATCATCATGGGCATTCAGTTGCTTGTGTTTATGATCATCTGGGTGATCATGTATCTGCGCTGGAAAGCTCAGATTCGGGAACTGAATGAATTGCTCAAGATGAACAGAACAGATGGGAAATCATGAGTATGGTATGGTCCTGGTTTCCATCCGGCATCAGAGGCAAGTCAATGCAGCACATGACAAGCCCAATGGAATCCCACCTGGAGCCATCTGGGTTCATCGCAGTGTCAACAGCAGTAAAAGCGTCTCCTCCTGGGAAGAGACGCTGTGAGGTAATGATATCAGGCCAGCAGACTGGAATGTGTTTGTTCACATTCCAGTCTGCTGATTACAGCTTTTACTTCGCGCTGCTTTGATAGCTGGCAATTCTCTTTGCCACGTTATCCTTGATGTTGTTGTAGAAGAATGCATAGTCACCGTTGTGGAAGCTCTGGGGACCGAATACATCAAGCATTCCCAGCATGGGCTCAAATTGGGCGTTTGTCACAACCACGCCGCGATCAAGGACCACCTGAGCATCAGCGCCGATATCGCCGATGCTGGTCTCGTTGGTATTCACATCCAGCACAAGAGAGCCAAGATTCTCGCTTGCCGATGCATAAGTTTCATCGAGTTTCCAGTTCAGCGGATTGATGCTGATGGCGTTCGGCAGCACCACCACGTTCGGGGCGTTTTCCTCAATGTTCTTCGGGCCCTCAGTATTCCAGCTGATAATAACACCTGTGTCACTCTCACCCGTTGTGAACTTCAGGTGTGGATTGGCTTCGAGATAATCCTTTGTCACAGAAAATCCTATGATGTAGGCTGCCACCATGCGCTCATAGTAGTCCGGATGTGCTTTAAAATAATCAGCAAGTACGAGTGTACAGATCTCAGACCCCTGGCTATGCGAAGCAAGGATAAACGGGCGACCATTGTTGTAGTTTTCGAAGTAGTAGTCAAGCGCAGCGGTTATATCTGCATAGGGTGGGTAATTTTTCAACGCATTGCGCGGATCGCCGGTCTTCTTCCATGTTTCTATCTGAACCCGAAAACTGGCCTGCCGATAGTACGGCATGAACACATTAGTGGAATCTTCATACACGCTCGCCATAAACCTGTGATCGACATTTTCAACACCGTCTAACATTTCAGGATTATCGAGTGGGGCATAATCAGGATCAGTTTCATTGGATGCCAGATACTCCGTCGGATAGACAAAGAACGTATCGATATCCTTGGTGATCTTGGGAATCTGATACCAGCAGGCTTTCTGTGAATAGTCAGGGGCATCCCTGGTAATCGCCATATACGCCTCCACGCGCTTTGCCACGTTGTCCTTGATATTGTTGTAATAGATGGTGTAATCGTCCTCATGGAAGCTCTGCGTTCCGAAGAATTCTGGCGCCGCATACTGGTCATATGTGGTGTTCGTGACGACCACCCCACGCTCAAGAACCACCTGTGCGTCTGCGCCGATGTCAGTAATCTCGTATTCACCGGTTT
>JAFSZW010000550.1 GCA_017458865.1 Clostridia bacterium | reverse complement strand
GCCTCTGCTGGTGCAGAGCGTACACTCAACTGGAATGAGGTCAATGGTGAGACCTACGGTGCAACGGTTGCTGCACATGCATTCGCTGAAAAGCTGGAGGAGATCTCCGGCGGCGCTCTCAAGATCGAACTTTACACCAATGGAACCCTGGGCTCTGAGGCTGAGTCTATGCAGGGCATCCAGATGGGTACCCTCGACATCTTCCGCGGCAACGCCTCCTCTCTGCCGAACTACGGCGCTGAGGTGATCGGCTCTACCGGCCTGCCGTACGTCTTCAAGGATATGGCTCAGTTCCAGGACGTCGCCGTCAGCGCGCTTGGCGACGAGCTCCTGCAGAGCGTTGCTGATGCCGACTGCGGCTATATCGCCCTTGGCTGGCTGGTTGAGGGACCGCGCAGCCTGTTCATCACCCCTGACGTATACAAGAAGCTCGGCGAGCCCGAGTCTTTCTCCTTCGACATGATGAGCGGCCTCAAGATCCGCGTGCCGGAGACCGACCTGATGGTCAACACCATGAAGGCCCTGAACGCCTCCGCTACCCCGATTGCCTATGCTGAGCTCTACACCTCTCTGCAGTCCGGTGTTGTTGATGGCGCAGAGAATGGCGTTACCTCCTACATGGACAACTCCTTCAACGAGGTTGCCCCGTATTTCATCACCGATGCACACACCTTTGGCTGCGGCGTCATCCTGGTTTCCAAGGACACCTGGGATAGCCTCTCTGAGGAGGAGCAGGGCTGGATGAAAGAGGCAGCACTGGTCGCCCGTCAGACCTGCTATGAGTACAACCAGAAGCAGGAGCAGGCTTGCTTTGATAGCTTTGAGGCCAAGGGCATCAAGCGGCTCGAAGTCAGCGACATCGAGAAGTGGCAGGAAGCCTGTGCTCCGCTGTATGCGCAGCAGAGTGAGCAGGTTCAGGGAATCATCGCCCGCATCCAGAGCGGTGACTATTAATCCTGCTGATACCGGTTTTACGTTTGCTTGAAATTGGCTCTCCGCTTTGAGGAGCGGGGAGCCTTTTTTAGAAAGGAGCGGACTTTGTCTACGTTTCGTACGGTCTGGAAAAAGGTCGATGCAGTGATTTTCGGGCTGGTCAAGTATGCCTGCGTGATCATTCTGGCAGCGCTGGTCGCTGTCGTCTTCTCCATTTTCTTTGGTCGCTATGTCCTGAGCCGTTCGCCCATCTGGGGCGAGCCGTTCTCGCTGCTGTGTCTGGTATGGATGAGCCTGCTGGGCTCTGCGCTGGTTGTGCGGAGAAACGAGCATCTGCGGGTCACCATGTTTGATGAGAAGATGGGCGAAAAGGGCGTGTTTCTGACGGACATTCTCGCCACCATCTGCGTCGTTGTTTTCTCCATATTCATGATTTATTACGGATGGGGCCTGACGATGAAGGGCGCCCGGAACAACATGGCCGGCGTCAACCTGCCCTATTCGGTTATGTATGTGTCCATGCCGGTCACCGGAGTACTCAATCTCTTTGGTGTCATAGGCGAATGGGTGGAAAGGGAGGTTAAGGAATGACGACTGCCGGTATTGCCACGCTGATTCTGATTGGCGTGTTTCTTCTCCTGGTGTTTCTCCGGGTGCCTATCGTGTATTCCATCGGCATTGCCTCACTGATCGACTTCTACTATCTCGGCATCAATCCGATGCAGATGGCGCTCAAGTTCGTCAGCAATCTGAATTCCTATACGCTGCTGGCGGTGCCTTTCTTCATACTCATGGGCGAACTGATGAGTGCAGGCGGCATTACGGATACGCTGATTGACTTTTCGAAGGAACTGGTCGGATGGTTCAAGGGCGGCGCCGCCATGGTCAATGTCGTGGCATCCTTCTTCTTTGGCGGAATCTCCGGTTCTTCATCCGCAGACTGCGCGTCCCTTGGCCCCATCGAGATCAAAATGATGGAAGAGCAGGGGTATGACCGCGAGTTTTCCACCTGTCTGACCATGGCCTCATCAGTGGAAGGCATTCTTGTGCCGCCGTCTCAGAACATGGTCATCTACACGCTGGCGGCTGCCGGTGTGACGACGGTTTCCATCGGTCAGCTCTTCGTGGCCGGTTACCTGCCGGGCGCGGTGCTTTCCCTCGTCCTCATGATCTACTCCTACTATTATGCGAAGAAGATGAACATCCCGACGACGGGCAAGTTCAGCCTGATGCGGACCATTAAGGCGCTTGGCCGTGCCGTATGGGGCATGCTTGCTGTCCTGATCGTGGTCGTCGGCGTCATCGCCGGCATCTTCACCACCACCGAGTCTGCAGCCTGTGCGGTTGTCTGGTCGCTGGTTGTCGGTCTGTTTATCTACAAGGGATTCCGCTTCAGGGATATCCCGAACATCTTTATCAATGTGGTTACCACGCTGGGCAAGGTGCTGATTCTGCTGGGTGTTTCCGGTGCGTTTACCTACCTGCTGACGTATCTCAAGATCCCGGGCAGGGTTGCTACAGCACTGTTTGCGCTGACCAGCAACAAGATCCTGATCCTGATCCTGCTCAACATCCTGATGCTTGTCCTGGGCTGCCTCATTGAGATGGCGTGCCTCATCCTGATGCTGACCCCGGTCATCCTGCCGATCTGGATGCAGATGGGGCTTTCCCCGATTCATCTGGGCATCGTCATGGTGCTGAATCTGGGCATTGGCCTGCTGACACCGCCGGTTGGATCGACGCTGTTTATTGGGTCGGCGATTTCAGGTATCAAGATTGAAAAGCTGTCAAAGAAGATGGTCCCGTTCTACATCACAATGGGTGTGGCATTGCTCATAATGACCTATTTTCCGCAGTCGTTCATGTGGCTGCCGAATCTGCTGTTTAAGTGATGGAGGTAATTTCTGTGGCTGAATGGAAAAATGATGCTGAGATGTTCTCGCTCATGAAAGAGAAACTCTATACGCCGGTCGTCGGTGACATTCTGGATCAGATGGGATACCGCCATCAGTTCCTGCCGGCTGCGATCCGGCCGCTGGTTTCTCAGGTGCCCATGTCCTATTATGTAAAGGACGATGCGCCGAACAACCGTCTCAAGGTTGCTGGATTTGCATGCCCGGTTCTCGAGAATGACGTCTATTTTGATCCCAAGAAGCCCTTTGGATACATGACTGAGGCGCTGGATCAGCTGCAGCCGAACGATATCTACATCGCGACCGGTGCACATCACAGTGCGCTGTGGGGCGAGCTGCTGACGGCCAGCGCCAAGGCACGCGGCGCGGTTGGTGCGGTTCTTGACGGTTATACCCGGGATACGCCTCAGGTGCTCGAGCAGAATTTCCCGGTATTCTGCAGCGGCACATGGGCGCAGGACTCATCTGTCAGGACCTATGTGTTTGACTACCGCTGCGATATAGAAATCGGCCAGGTAACGGTCCATAATGGCGATGTTGTCTTTGGCGATATTGATGGCGTGCTTGTCATTCCGAAGGAGATCATGAACGAGGTCATTGAACGTGCACTTGTCAAGGCCAGTACGGAAAAGACCATGCGCAAGGCAGTTGAAAACGGGATGCTTGTCACAGATGCCTTTGCAAAGTTTGGTGTCCTGTAAGTGACCGATTGAGTCCACATTCGGCTCAGGCAGCCGATGAAACAGGACGAGCGGTCTGCACCTGGCAGCCGCTCTGTCCCTTTAAGGAGGTAATCATGAAATTATCTGAGGAAGAACTCAGGAATTTTGATATCAGAAAGTGGTATGACCTGAGCGGTCAGGTGGCCCTGGTTACCGGCGGCGCGTCCGGTCTCGGCCTTGCCATTACCCGCTGCCTTGTCAGCGCCGGCGCATTTGTCTGTGTTGTCGGCACACGCCCGCAGGAAGCTGTTGCGGAAGCGCTGGCACCGTTTGGCGACAGGGTGCAGTATTATGTCTTTGACATCAGGGAGACCGATAAAGCCGAGGCGCTGGTCAGCAAAATTACGGCCAAGCACGGACGGATTGATATTCTGGTCAACAATGCAGGCAACCACTGCAAGAAATACATCTGGGACATGTCTGTGGAGGACTACAAGAGTGTTCTTGATGTGCATCTTCTCGGCGCCTTTGCACTGACGAAAGCCGTTGTGCCTGGAATGAAAGAGCGGAAGCACGGACGGATTCTCTTCCAGGCGAGCATGACCAGCTACATTGGTCAGCCAATGGTTGCAGGCTATTCGACGGCAAAGGCAGGCTATCTCGGCCTTATTCACACGCTGACTGCGGAACTGGCAGAGTACGGCATTACTGTTAATGCAATCGCACCCGGCTGGATTGAAACGCCGATGTTCCACAAGGCTGTTGACAATGACCCGCCGCGTTTACAGAAAATCATGGGCCGCATTCCCGCCAAGTCGGTTGGAGATCCCATGGACATTGGAATGGTCGCAGCATTTCTGTGCAGCGATGCAGCGCGGTATATCAGCGGCAGCTGTATCCCGGTAGATGGAGGGGCCTTGATTGGTTTCTGAGCGTATGAAAAAAATTGAAAGAACATTTGATGAGGAACTGTATCTGACCAGTGAAACAGGGCGGTACCTGTATCACACGTATGCGGAGCACCTGCCGATTATTGACTATCACTGTCATCTGAATCCAAGGGAGATCGCAGAGGACCATGAATTCGTGGACTTGGGCGAAATGTGGCTGAGCGGCGACCATTACAAGTGGCGCTGCATGAGAACCTTTGGCATTGATGAACGGTATATTACCGGTGATGCCAGCTACTACGAGAAGTACCGGGCCTTTGTCTCCATTCTGCCCAAACTGGTCGGAAATCCGATCTATATCTGGTGTGCACTTGAACTGAAGCGCTATTTCGACATAGATGAGCCGCTTACGGATGCCAATGCGGATGCAGTATATGAGAAGACCTGTGCCATGATCCGTGAGCAGCATATCACCCGCCGCTGGTGCATGGAGCGCTCGAATGTCCGTCTGGTCTCAACGACGGAGGATCCCATAGATGATCTCCGCTGGCACAAAATCATTGCAGAGAGTGACTGCAAAACGCGCGTGATCACGGCATTCCGCCCGGACAAGGCAATGTTCATTGACAAGCCCGGTTTCCCGGCATACGTTGAGAAACTGTCCGAGGCTGCGGGTATGCCCATTCAATCTTTTCAGGACCTGCTGGATGCGCTTGAAAGCCGTCTTAAGTACTTTCAGGCAGTTACCGGAACGACGGTCAGTGATGACGGTATTCCCTTCTTTGCCTGGGCGGACTATACGGACGCCGAGGCTGAGGCGATCTTTAAGAAGGGCCTTCTCGGACAGCCGCTCTCGCAGCAGGAGGCAGACCAGTACCGGAGTGCGTTCCTGTTCAATATGGGCCGGATCTATAACCGGAACCATTATGTTATGCAGCTGCATATAGGTACCTATCTGGATGCGAATACTTCAAGAGTTGAGCGGATTGGCCAGTCTACCGGTTTTGACTGCAGCGATGATGCAACGGCGGTCATCAGCGTCGGCAAGCTGCTGGATGCCCTTACCCGTATTGAAGAACTGCCAAAGGTCATCCTGTATCCGCTGGACGGAACCAAGATTGAGAACTGGGCGATTCTGGCTGCCGGGTTCTGTGACAGCGGCACCAAGGGCAAGGTTCAGCTCGGCGCTCCCTGGTGGTTCAATGATACGGTGTACGGCATTGAGCGTCAGTTTGCGGCGTGTGCCAACCTCTATCCGCTCAGCCTGTCAGTTGGTATGCTGACGGACAGCCGCAGCTTCATCAGCTATCCGCGGCATGAGCTGTACCGCAGGATCCTCTGCAACTATCTCGGCGAACTGGTTGAAAAGGGCGCATACTTCTCCTCCGAGGAGAATCTGGCCGATATCATCCGGGATATCTGTGTGCGGAACACCAATGAATTCTTTGACTTTGGCGTCAGGGATCTCGTCTGATTACAAAAAGCACCAATCTGAGGGTGCAACATATGGATTTTGAACCTCCTGCCGCAAGCGGCATGGCCGAGCAATCGACCATGCCGCTTTCTTTTTAAATCCATAATCTGGGATTTTACAAACTAAAAATCGCCCCCGAAGATGCCATTCGGCAGAATAGCATCTTCGGTTTAAATGGCTATTTTTCGTACTTCGCTCCAATCTTATCTAAAAACATCTCATCACGCTTACTGGTTTCCGTTGTCCAATGAACTTCCTTATCCCGGTTTTTCAGATGCACATACTCTATCGCGTCAAAGTGTTCAAGGATATTGTGAAGAGAGGTGCCATTAAGCCAGTGCCTCAGTTCCAGCTCGGTCTTCAAGTTCTCAGCTCTATCATGGTCTTCATCATCATTAGGAACGGCGAGGGTCTTCTTCAGTTGATTAACCTCTTTTTCAAAGGCTTCACGCATTGTCAGTGCTTCAAACCATGTAAAGACTTCTCCGTCTAAGGTGTCATCATCCCATACTCTGGTTTTATCACCACCCACATGGCTTTCAAAATTCTTAATCATTTCTTCGATATATTCTCTTCTCCGGAACTTGATTAATGCAGTATCTAAATCGTCTTCCTTATCAGCCAACAGCACTAAATAACCAGAGTACTTAAGCTTCTTTTCCCATCCAGAAGTATTTTGATTGATCGAAATGATTTTCCCTTCCACATCTCGACTAATAATCATATACTTCTTGGCAAACTTCTCGACTTTCTCCTTTTCCGTGCCCAACACTACACCATCAAGCATCCACTGCTTATACTCAGCATACGTTTCCCGAAGCCATTTATCATCTTTAGCCTTGTTGGTCGAGCTAAAATAGATAAAAAGGTTTACATCTTTTGTGACGGAGCGTGGTTCATCAGCATCGGTCTCGCTTTGCTTTCCGCGTATAGCGAATTTGTGGGAAAGCGTCACCTTCTGTCCTGACATCTTCGGATCGCATTCTATCATTCCACCGCCGTGTTCCAAATTGAATCGGACTTTCTCGATTTCTTTTGACACCCAAGTTATGTCAGCTTCGATTCTGGTAACAAAATGCCTTTCATCCAGAAGGCATCGACAGATGTTGCTGTCGCTACAATACCCGTTGTCGAAAACGAGCTCGGCTTCTTCATTCAGGGATAGTCCGTCCATATGCTTAAGGGCATATGTAACAGTCTGAGAATCAGGAATATTACCAGGAATTATGGAAAATGCTATAGGTTTACGGCTGAGAATTGAATAAAAGAAGACAATCTTTACTGTAATTTGGTACGTTCCGTCTTTGTGCTTAGTCAAACGGCATTTCCCTCTGTGTTCTGGTTTCGTTGTATGGACTACAATAGTTGTTGAATCCAACGCAACCAATTTGCAGTCATCCCCCAACTGCTTGATTCTGTTGGCAAATACTCCCTGCTTGATCGTCTCGTCATTCGATATAGCAGCAAAAACGTCATGATACATATCACCGGACATACCAGTCCACGAATATGGCAGATCTCCCAGGTAACGCTTAGTCCAGCTTTCGCTCCCTGTCCATGAGCAGCCATCCTTAGTAAAGGCATACCATGCAAGCGTTGCTATCTTTTTAGATAAGCCATCGTCGTTGGGCAATATCTCGTTCAGTTCTTGCTCAATGCAAGCAATATCGGAAACTCTTTTTACAATGCTGATCATCCCGACATGCTTTCTGGTTGCTTGGACTGCATTGCCTCCACTCTCATCCGCCGATTCAGCACCGACTGTAGAAACTTGAGCTGCCTTTTTCTTCGGACGTGTTGGCAGCAAGTCATACCGATCATTAGATCCTGGTTTGAGCTTTCCCAGCAAAGTCGAACTAACTGTGACGTAATACTTTTTTTCGGGATCATATCGTGACGTGCGTTCGAAAACGTAGATATCTCCGTTCTTCTGCCGACACGTTATCCGTTCGACCCTATCTTTCCCCAATGCCCTTCTTCCCACGAGACCACCCTTTCATATAATATTTAGTAAGTATTATAATACTTACTAAATATTATAACAAGAGGGAAATGCAAAAAAATCATATATTTATTGACTTTTTTTGAGTATCACGCTCCCGATGGAAGTTTTTTAGTGACCATAATCCGAGATTATGGTTCTAAAGCATACAGGACACGGCCTGCCGGTTATTTGTTTGTCAGAAATGTCAGGAAACCAATCATGTCAAGAACTTCCGTAATGGTTTCATTGCAATTGATCACCTTCAGACGACCTCCGCAATCCTCAATGGTCTGCTTTATTGTCAGCAGGACGCGAAGCCCTGCAGAGGAGATGTAGGTAACGGCTTCCATATCCATGACAACGGTTCCGATCCCCCTGAGTTCAGCATGCATGCGGTGATCCAGTTCCGGAGCGGTTAATGTATTCAGCTGGCCGACGATTCTGACAGTCAGAGTCGTGCCTTCCTTTGTCGTCTGAACAGTCATATTTGTCTTTCCTTTCAAATATACGATTTTCTCAGGCATCCGGCCTTTATCCGTTTTCGCATCGCTTCGGAAACGTCAGTGAATTGCGGTTTCAGACCTTTCCAAAGAATACAGGTGTGATCCCTCAGCCTAAGGAAATCCTTTAATTCTGACCGTAATATAGGGGCTATTCTATCGTTTTCATATCTGTTTGTCAACAAGGGTGAAACCGTCATCCGGCGCGCATTTACGGGCCAGGAACCGTTTCTTTTGCAGGCCGGCAGCAGGGTAAACGGCTGGTATAATCAGAAAAGATTCGCTTGACAATCCTGTGTGCTCACGTTACAATTGGCATCGCTAAAATGCGATGACGGAAAGAAACTGTACGCGGGCATGACCAGAGAGCTGCCGGCAGGTGAGAGGCAGATGTGACCGTATCGGATTACTCACTCCTGAGCACTGACCAATCATCAGCGGGTGGTTCCGTGAAAGACCAGGCCAATAGGCTGCTGAGGATTGCTGCGGCAATCAAAGCAGGGTGGTACAGCGTTAATTACGCCCCTGTGCATCTGCGCAGGGGCTTCATTTTTTGGGAGGTATGAATGAGCAAAGTGTATGATCCGGAAGCCATT
>JAFSZW010000549.1 GCA_017458865.1 Clostridia bacterium | reverse complement strand
GTAGGAGGACTTATCGTTGATGCGCTGTTTGATGGGGATACCATGCCATTGGCTGAGCTGAAAAAGAGTTTGGCTGAGAGCCATGTTCACTTTGAGGCGATCATATTCGATGCCTGTCTGATGGGCAGTCTGGAAACCGCCTATGCGGTCAGGGAATATGCCAACTGGATGATTGCATCCGAGGAGGTCGTTGCGGGACAGGGAACGGCTGTGGGCTCATGGCTTCAGCAGCTGTACTGTACCCCCCAGCGGGATGGCCGGAGACTGGGGCGGTGGATCTGTGAAATGACACAGGTAAAGTATGGAGGACAGACATCGGAACAGCTGGAGGATACGATGACCTGGTCTGTCGTCGATCTGAGCAAGATTGAGCAGATGGCGGAGGCATTCGATCAATTCTTTGAGTTCGTCAATGATGGGTTTAAGAACCACCCAACATATATGAGATATGTTGCGGATGTATTGAACGAAGCATTTAAATTCGGCCTGGGTGATGCACACATGATTGACCTGGCAAGGATTCCCTATCACCCGTACAACATCATTCTGCTTGAAGAGAAACTGTATAATGATCTGCTGGATGCGCTGACGGAAACCGTGGTTTTCAACACCCATGGTCCGGGCAGAGCCAGAGCCGGAGGACTCTCTTTCTGCTATGCAGCCGAATTAACGCCGGAAGAGCTGGATATTTATGCCAATGTCTGTCCATCCAGTCATTATCTGGCCCTGATGGATGCCATCAATCCCAGATGGAAGGCGCCGGAGTGGATATATGAAAAGGCAGAAAAACTGCCGGAGATTACGGATATGCCGGTCTATCAGATTAAGATCCGGAAAAAGATCAGCCCGAAGGGATTGCCTGAGGTCATGGTAATGGACGGACTGGCAAACCTTCGGTTCGTGAATCTGAAGATTTCTCGTTTGAATCCTCGGACGGGGAATATCGTCTCTCTGGGGCATACGTCAGCCATCTATACGGATGATGAGAACGCGAGCCATCCTTCCTTTAACTTTGATTACATTCTTCCCCTGTGGCCGGCACTTGAAGGCGTTCATTGCGCGGCAGGGCTGGTCAGTACGGACTATCTGACAAAACAGCTTTATAATATCCCCATGCAGATTGGCGATAGGGTATATCAGCTGCGCTGCGGCTTTGAAGCATTAGAGAAACCGATAACCATTTATGGCCTGTGGGAAGGATATACAATGGACAGCGATGTATTTAGCCGAAGCGTCACCTCGCTTTCCAAATTCGCCGGTCAGGAATATACGCTTCTGTATCCCATTGAGGGATCGGATGGAGAGGTAGTCAGGTATGAAATGAGTGAACCGATGACGATATACAGGTCTCTGGAATTTTCCCGCACAGAGCTGGAACCCGGCACCTATTATATGGATTACGAAGTAGAGGATATTTTCATGCGCACACTGCCCGTGGGACGTGTCCAGGTGAATTGGGACGGAAAAGAGTTCACCGTACCGGACAAGACATGGCCGGGCGAGATGATCATGTCGCTTCCTTCGAAATAACGGAAAATTCAAAAAAGAATCCTCAGCACTGTTTGGTGCGCAGACGGATAAAACCCAGGCCCGATCCTGATCAGGCCTGGGTTTTCAGTTTTTTGCCGAAGCGGATGGTTTTTCCTCAAGAAACAGCCGGCTGCGGCGGTACCAGATGGTCAGCAGAATGGAACAGAGTATCCATCCCATGGGGTAGGCCAGTGCAACGGCAATGAAGCCGATATTCAGCTGCTTTGTGATGTACAGGTAAATCTGGCGGAAAACGACGAAGGAACAGAGCATGATGACGGTGGGCGAGGTGGCATCGCCAATGCCCCGCAGTGCACCGGCGTAAATCTGATTAAAGCAGATTGCCAGATAGAAAGGGGTCACGATCTGAATAAAACGCACGCCGTAGGAAACGACATCCGGGTCCGGTGAGAAGAGGCCGATCAGCTGCCTGGCGCCGAGAAAGGCGGCTATGCCGAGGACGGCAGTGGAGATCAGGCTCAGCCGGAGGGCGGAGGAGACGCTGTCGGCGGCCCGCTTTTTGAGACCAGCCCCCCAGTTCTGCCCGACCATGGTGGTGGAGGACATGGCCAGCGCCTGAACCGGAATCAGGACAAAGGCGTCCAGCTTGCTGTAAATGGAATAACCGGCCATGCAGGCAGCACCGAATGCGTTGATATACGACTGAACGAAAACATTGGAAAAAGCGGTAATGGCACTCTGGATACTGGAGGGGAGGCCAATGCGAAGGATGCCGATGAGCGGCGCCCGGTCAATGGTCATTTCCTTCCAGCGGATGCCATAGGACCCTTTTTCCAGCGTCAGCGAGATGAGAATCGCGACAGCCGAGATGATCTGTGCGAGGACAGTGGCCAGGGCGACTCCGTCTACTTTCATTTTCAGGACGAGCACGAAGAACAGATCAAGGACGGTGTTGAGGATGGCGGAGATAATGAGGAAGATCAGCGGACGGCGGGAATCCCCGACGGCACGCAATATGCCGCTCCCCATGTTGTAGAAAAGGATGCCGCTGATCCCGGCAAAATAGATGGTCAGGTAGGATTTGGCTTCCTCCCATACATCCGCGGGTGTCTGCATGAAACGGAGCATGGGATCGATGATCAGAAGGCCGGTCAGGGTTGCCAGAAGGCTGAGGATAAAGGTAACCGCAATGGTGGTGTGAACGGCTTTGCGCAGCCCGTACTGATCGTGCGCACCGTACCGCTGGGAGATGATGACCGAGGCGCCGGTGGCCAGACCGGCGCTGAAACCAACGACGGTATTGATAATGGAGCCCGTGGAACCGACAGCGGCCTGCGCTTCCCGCGAGACGAAATTCCCGACGACCAGGGTGTCCACTGTGTTGTATAGCTGCTGGAAAAGCAGCCCGATGGCCATTGGAATGGAAAATTCAATCAGGTGCTGCCAGATGCTGCCCTGCGTCATGTCGGAATCGGTGTGTCGTAAGTGAGTCATGCTTTCCTCCTTGAGGGTTCAGGGCTGGTCGTTCGCCTGAGCCGCTGCGCAATGTCCGGACTTGACTGATTGCCGCTGCGCGGCAGGCCGGTTGTCTGCGTTTCATTACAGTGCGAAAATGTCGAATGCGGCGCACATTGTATCATCTCTGCGGGAGGATAGCAACGGATGTTGTGGAAAACGATTGAAATAATGACAAAATGAATGGATGCGCAAGCTGAGTGCGTCCGGAAACAGGGCTTGCAGGAATGCATCGGGCATGGTATTCTGAGCAAAACGGGAAAACCAGACGGTGCGCTGTCAGAAAATCTGAACGGAACCGCACCGGAGGAAAGGAGCAAAATTGATGAAGGTTTACTGTTACAGCAGATGCACAACCTGCAAAAAGGCGCTTAAATGGCTGGATGACAAGGGTGTTTCCTATGAACAGATTGACATTAAGGAAGATCACCCGGATGAGGCCGCTTTGCGCAAAATTCATGCCAGGAGCGGTCTGCCGCTGAAACGGTTTTTCAATACCAGCGGCCTGCCATACCGGGAAATGGGGCTTTCCAAAAAGCTTCCTGAAATGAGCGAAGATGAACAGTTCGCTTTGCTGGCCACGGACGGAATGCTGGTGAAAAGACCGCTGGTTGTCGGGGAGAATGTCGTCCTC
>JAFSZW010000548.1 GCA_017458865.1 Clostridia bacterium | reverse complement strand
CATGGGAAGTTTTGTCACCGTGGCCGATGCAGGCAAATGCCGTATGTACATCAAGAACTTCGGTGAGTTCTTCCTGAATCAGATTGAGTACGCGGGTACGATTCTGCTTTCGCGCACGCAGAACATTTCTCAGGCGAAGCTTGAGGAAGAGGTTGCGCTCCTTCGCACACACAACGCAAAGGCCCGCATCATCACGACGCCGTGGGATGACCTGACCGGTGAACAGATCCTGTCCGCAATGGAAGAGGACCATACGCTGGCGGAGGACATGCTGGCAGTCGTCATGGCTCAGCCGTATGAGGAAGATGACGACGATGATGAGGACGAACATCATCACCATCACCACCATCATGGGCATGATGACCACGATGAGGATGATGAGCATGAACATCATCACCACCATGATCACGATGACGACGACGAAGATGAGCATGAGCATCATCACCATGATCACGACGATGACGACGATGATGAGCACGAGCATCATCACCACCATGAGCATGATGATGACGAGGATGAGCACGAGCACCATCATCATGATGAGCATGGGCATCATCACCACCACCATCACCACGGGCATGATGCGGATGAGATTTTTGAGTCCTGGGGCGTTGAAACCGTGCATCAGTTTACTGAGAGCGGGATGGCGGAGATCCTCACGGCTCTTGACGGCGAGACGTACGGCGTCATTCTGCGGGCAAAGGGCATTGTTCCCTGCGCAGATGGCGGCTGGATCCACTTCGATTATACGCCGGGTGAGCAGAACGTTCGGAAGGGTCCTGCTGATGTTACCGGACGTCTGTGCGTGATCGGATCGAAGCTGGAAGAGAAGAAGCTGGCGGACCTGTTTGGTGTTGCCTGAGCGGAGGCGTAGAATGTCGATCCCAGTATATGTGTTTGACGGATTCCTCGAGAGCGGGAAAACGTCATTTATCGCGAGCGTCCTGCAGGACCCGGGATTCACAGTGGATGAGCATACGCTTATCATTCAGTGTGAACAGGGTATCGAGGAGTTCGAACCCGACATGCTCAGGAAGACCAATACGGTGGTTGAGTATGTGGAGGATGAGGACGAGTTTGACGCCGGTCTTCTGTACTCGTTTGTCAAACGGCATCATCCGGACAGGGTCATCATTGAGATGAACGGTATGTGGGACCTGGAAGCTGCTGTGCAGAACCTGCCCGCAATAATGGAGATTTACCAGTTCATCATCACGATCAATGCGGAAACCTTTGAGATCTATTCCATGAATATGGGACAGAGGATGATCCAGCACATCTCAGCAGGCGATACGATTGTCATCAACCGGGCGACGGAAAAGACGCGTGAGCTGATCCGCAACCGGAACATCCGCAGCATGAATCCCCGGGCATCCATCTACTTTGAGAATGATGACGGAACGTCCGAGGAATACGGAGAGGGGATGCCGCCGCCGTATGATCTGGATGCGGATATCGTTGAGATAGACGATCCCTGGTTCGGCATTTTCTATCTGCATGCACTCGAAAACCCGGAGGAGTATGACGGAAAGAAGGTCCGCTTCAAGGCGAATATCTATAAAGGTGAAAACCTTCCGGATGATGAGTTTGTTCCGGGACGCCTGGGGATGGTCTGCTGTGCCAATGATGAGCGCTTTGTCGGCTTTATCGCAAAGGCAAACGGCTTTGAGATCCCTGAGGAGCACACATGGCAGATGATTACCGCCAGGATAGAAATTGAGGAACTTGAGCAGTACAGAGAACCGGGTCCGGTGCTGTACATTGAGGATATCTCCCCGGCAGATCCGCCTGAGGATGAGGTTGTCATGTTTAGCTATTAATCAGGCTGTGCGGCGTCCTTTCAAAACGGACGCCGCATTTTGACAGATAAGACATGGCCGCCCAGAGACGGAGGCGTCTGATCTGCAGGATATGAGTGTGTTTATAGGAGAGAGAATGGAAGAGCAGAATGAGAACAGGATCCTGGCAAGGGATCTGAGCTACCGATATCCGGAGGCGGAGCGCAATGCGGTGAGTCAGGTGTCCATGCGCGTCAAGCGCGGCGAGTTCCTGGCGATCCTCGGGCATAACGGCTCGGGAAAGTCAACGCTGGCGAAGCTGTTCAATGCCCTGTATGTGCCGGATTCAGGCACAGTCCTGGTGTGCGGCATGGATACGAAGGACGATGAGCTTGTCTTTGAGATCCGCCAGAATGCCGGGATGGTCTTCCAGAATCCGGACAATCAGATTGTTGCGACCATTGTCGAGGAAGACGTGGCATTTGGGCTTGAAAACAACGGTGTTCCGCCGGCAGAAATCCGGACAAGGATAGATGAGGCGCTCAAAATCGTCAATATGAGTGAACATGCCCGAAAGGCACCGCACATGTTGTCCGGCGGACAGAAGCAGCGCGTGGCAATTGCAGGCGTGCTGGCGATGAAACCGAAGGTCATCATCCTGGATGAGGCGACCGCAATGCTTGACCCGAGCGGCAGAGCGGAGGTCATGAATACGGTGCACAGCCTCAACCGGGAGGAGGGCATCAGTATTGTCATCATTACGCATTACATGAGCGAGGCGGCCGGGGCGGATTATGTCATTGTCATGGACGATGGAAAGATCCGCCTGACGGGTTCGCCGCGCAAGGTGTTTTCGGATGTGGAAACGGTCCGCTCACTGGGGCTGGATGTGCCGCCCATGACCAGCCTTGCGCATGACCTGCGGAAGGACGGGATTGATATCAGACAGGATGTCCTGACAGTTGAGGAAATGGTGGAGGAAGTATGCCGCTTGTCGTCGAAAAACTGAATCATACCTATATGAAGGGCGGTCCGTATGAAACCGCGGCGCTGCAGGATATCTCCTTTACGATTGAGGACGGCGAATTTGTTGGCCTTATCGGCCATACGGGCAGCGGCAAGTCCACCCTGGTCCAGCACCTGAACGGACTTCTGCAGCCGGACAGCGGCCGGGTGTTCGTGGACGGCGTGGACCTCGCGGACAAGACGGCAGACCGGAAGCAGATTCGCTGCAAGGTCGGACTGGTATTTCAGTATGCTGAAAACCAGCTGTTTGAGGAGACGGTGGAGAAGGACATCGCGTTCGGACCGAAAAACCTGGGACTGGATCCTGTGGAGATTGACCGGCGCGTCCGCGAGGCCATGCGGCAGGTCGCACTGGATTATGACACGATTTCAAAGAAATCAGTCTTTGAGCTCTCCGGCGGACAAATGCGCAGGGCAGCGATTGCCGGCGTGCTGGCGATGAAACC
The DNA here is from genome assembly GCA_017458865.1 of Clostridia bacterium. Classification (GTDB taxonomy): domain Bacteria; phylum Bacillota; class Clostridia; order Christensenellales; family Aristaeellaceae; genus Ventricola. Next base: position 4,380 of record JAFSZW010000548.1, on the reverse strand, counting down.
GAGCGTGCTGGTGCTGGATGAGCCCTGTGCAGGGCTGGATCCCCGTGGCCGCGAGGAGATTCTGAGCCTGATCAAGGAGCTGCATGAAACATGCGGAGCGACCATTGTCATGGTCAGCCATTCCATGGATGATGTTGCCCAGCTGGCTGAGCGCGTCTTGGTCATGGATCATGCGCGCCTTGTCATGGACGGCACGCCCGAGGAAGTGTTTACACATGGGGATGAGCTGCGGAAGATGGGACTGGATGTGCCGCAGGTGGTGCAGCTGTGCGAGCAGCTGCGCGCGCGGGGATTTGACATTCCGGAACGCGTATACCGGATGGAAGAAATACGCGGGATTCTGCTGAACTGTCTGGCAAAGGGGGAACACCATGCTCAATGACATCACACTGGGCCAGTATTTCCCGGGAACATCGCCTGTCCACAGGATGGATCCCCGGGCAAAGCTGCTGCTCACCATTGTGTTCATTGTCGGCGTCTTCATGATGAAGAGCATTGCAGGGTATGCGCTGACACTGCTGTTCCTTTACCTGATCGTCCGAATCGCGCATATCCCGTTCAAATACCTGATCAAAGGCGTCAAGCCGCTGCGGTTTATCATTATTTTCACGTTCCTGCTGAATCTGTTCTTCCTGACGGGCGAAACGCCGCTGTTTACGATTGGACCGTTTACGCTGACGAGCGAGGCGCTGTTTAATGCCATCTATTACTCAATGCGCCTGGTGTTCCTGGTCATGGGAACCTCTGTTCTGACCCTGACCACCAGCCCGGTGCAGCTGACAGATGCGCTTGAGCGCCTGCTGCATCCCCTGCAGCGCTTTCATTTCCCGGCGCATGAGCTGGCCATGATGATGACCATCGCGCTGCGCTTCATCCCGACGTTGCTGGATGAGACGGACAAGATTCAGAAGGCACAGATGGCCAGGGGTGCGGACTTCGAGTCTGGCAACCTGATCCAGCGGGCCAAGGCAATGATTCCGCTGCTGGTGCCGCTCTTTGTCAGCTCATTCCGCCGTGCCAACGACCTTGCCATGGCGATGGAGGCACGGTGTTACCGGGGCGGTGACCACAGGACGCGCCTGCGCGAACTCAAGTATACGCGTCTCGATGCGATGGGCGCGCTTGTCATGGCCTGCTATATTGCTCTTGTCCTGGTGGAGGGACGGATCTTTGGCTGAGATGGTATTGCGCTCAAAGCACAGACCGTCGGATGCCGACAGGGTACCGCCTGGCAAACGCCGGATACGGCTGACGGTTGAATTTGACGGCACCGACTATTCCGGCTGGCAGCGGCAGGCAAATGCACCAAGCGTTCAGGCGTGCCTTGAGGACGCCATGGAAGCGCTGACGGGCGAGCACCTGCCTATTATTGGATGCAGCCGGACAGATGCCGGCGTGCATGCACAGGGGCTGGTCTGTCACCTGGATACGGCCAGCCGCATTCCGGCGGACAGGCTGCCATTTGCGCTGAATACCAGGCTGCCGGCGGACATTCGCGTTCGTGAGGGCTACGAGGTAATGGACGGTTTTCATGCCCGGTACAGCACATGTGCAAAGGCATACCGTTATACGTTTTACAACGCGCGGCAGATGTGCGCCATAGGGCGTCAGTATGCGACGCATGTGCCGGTGCATCTGGATGAGAACAGGATGCTTGAGGCTGCGGTGCCTCTATTGGGTACTCATGACTTCGCGGCATATGCGGCGAGCGGCAGCGTATCGAAAACAACGGTGCGCACGGTGTATGCAATTCGCCTGTGGCGGGATGGAGAGCGCGTGAGCTTTCAGATTATGGGGGACGGCTTTCTTTACAACATGGTGCGCATCATTGCCGGGACGCTATCGGAAATCGGAATGGGCAAGCTGGACGTATCAGCCATCCGCCAGGGGATTGAATCAGGGGACCGGCTTGCGCTTGGCGCGACTGCGCCTGCCTGCGGGCTTATGCTGGAGCGCGTATTCTACGAGGGCGATGAGCACGCGGCGCTCACGATGTTCGATGACCGCCTGACGGGCGTTCGGATATTAGATACTGGAAAGGATCAACATGGCACTATTTGGATCAAGTGATATGGGGATGGACATTGGTACGTCCATGGTGCACATCGTCATCCGCGGCAAGGGTGTTGTGCACAGTGAACCATCCTATGTTGCTTTTGAACGGGAGACCCGCACGGTGATCTCGGTAGGGGACGATGCCATGCGCATGTACGGCAGAATGCCGACCGGATTTGAGGTGGAGCGGCCGTTCAGGGAAGCGCACATCCGCAGCTTTGACCTGGTCAGCAAGATGATGAGCTATTACCTGAGGAAAGTCACGGCAAAGCACAAGGGCATGCGGCCGCGTCTGTATCTGGCCATGCCGGGCGGCATGGCGCCGACGGAGCGCCAGACGATCATCGATCTGGCGGTGGACTCCGGTATCCGGAGCGTGGTGCCGGTCGATGAGAGCGTGGCATCTGCCATAGGCGGTAATGTGCGCATCGACCAGCCGTATGGCCGCATGAACGTGGACATCGGCGGGGGCAGGACCAATATTTCCGTGTTTTCCATGGGAAATCAGGTGCGATGGCGCATCCTGGATTTCGGCGGTGACCGACTGGATACAGCCATTTGCGACTACATGCGGCGCAAGCACAACCTGCTGATTGGCGAGCGCTCTGCGGAGACACTCAAGATCAACCTGGGCTCTGCGCGCGTCCATGGAACGAAACTCGAGGAGGAGGCATACGGACGCAGCCTGATTTCAGGTCTGCCCCGGGCAGTAACAGTGACCTCTGAGGAGATTACGGATGCGCTGGACGCGCCGATCCGGGAATTTGTAAGTCTGCTGCACCGGTTTATTGAACAGACACCACCTGAGCTTGCCAGCGACATCTTTGATGCGGGCATTACCTTATCCGGCGGCGGTGCACGGCTCTATGGACTGGATGATCTGCTGACCAGTCAGCTGGGGATTGCGGTGAAGACACCGGATGAACCGGACCTGTGCGTCGCGCGCGGCCTGTCCGAGCTGCTGAGCAATCCGGACGCGTATGAAAAGATCAACCTGAGATCTCCGTATCGTGATGATGAGATGGTCGATTAACCGGCACTGCCGGGAATGAACCGTTCCGTTTTCTTTGAGAAACTGCCGGATGTCCGGTCTGCCTTGCCGGCAGGGACAAACGGCAAAACATGTTTCGGGGGTAGACTGCGGCGCCTGTATTTGACAGGCACAGATGAGGAGTAGCTATGAAACGGTATTTGGTACTTGCAATGCTTATAGCCCTTCTATGGGTTCTGAGCGGCTGTTTTGTTTCACCGGATCCAACACTGGAACCGCTTGAAATCACCAGCAATGAGGTGCCCTTTGGTACTGCACAGCCGCTGCCGACTCTTGAACCGACGCCAACCCCGGTTCCGACGCCGAGCCCGACGCCGGATACCTGGCAGAACAGCGACCAGAGCACATGGCAGGACTGGGCAAAGGACGTGCTGCCGACATCGACGCCTAGAACCGTTGCAACCATTGCGCCGAACGCATCTTCCTGGCAGACATCAAGCTCGGACTACAATGCAGGTTATCCGGTTTTGCGCCTCGGCTCTACGGGATCAGATGTCGCTGACCTGCAGGCAAGGCTGACGGAGCTGCGCTATTATTCAGGTGTTATTGACGGGAAATATGCGGCCGGGACACAGCAGGCGGTGGCTGAATTCCAGGAAAAGAACGGCCTGACCGCGGACGGCATTGCCGGACGCCAGACACAGGACCTGCTGTACTCATCCAGTGCACAGGCAAAAGTCATTGCGGCGGGTAGTGATGCGGCAACAGAGGGATATATCCTCCTCAAGGAGGGCGCCTCCGGCATTGAGGTCCGCAAGCTCCAGGCAAGGCTTGCCGAGCTTGGCTACTATTCAGGCGGCACAGACGGCCTGTATGGTTCAAGCACAACGGATGCGGTCAAAGCCTTCCAGCGTGCCAACGGCCTGTCATCTGACGGTCAGGCTGGTGTACAGACCCAGACAAAGCTCTACTCGGCCAATGCAATATATGCATCATCGCCGGTTACGACCGCAGATCCGAATGCGGCCAGGACGCTGACGCTTGGCATGACGGGTAATGATGTGTACGCCCTGCAGCAGCGCCTCATTGAGCTGCGCTACCTGAACGGTGTGCCGGACGGCGTGTTCGGAGAGGAGACCCAGACGGCGCTTAAAGCCTTCCAGAAAAACAATGGCCTTACCGTAGATGGGAACGCCGGCTCAAGCACGCAGAAGCGTCTGTACGGCTCTGCCTGAACAGCGTCCACGCCGCTGCGAGCTTTAAGATCTTCATTAAAGTCCTTGTTTTCGGGAAACACTCTGTATATCTCAATATACCCATGCTCCTTTAATATG
>JAFSZW010000547.1 GCA_017458865.1 Clostridia bacterium | reverse complement strand
ATGCAGCGGCCCACTCTGCCCAATCCCCATAAAGGCTTTTGCGGAATTCCTGGCAGGCGGTATAGTAAAGACCTTCGGCAAAATGCTCTTCAGCCTGCCGGTACAGGGCTTCATCCGCACGCATCGAAGCAGCTTCCATCTTATCAAGCACAGAGGCCATGGCCTGGTCGATATCCAGGGAAACCTTTCTGCTGTCACTGAAAGGGGACGTGAACAGACTCTGGCTGCCTGCCCACCAGGTTTCATAGCGTGCATTCTGCTTCAGGTCGATCACGCAAAGCGTGTTGCCAATCAATGTTTCCTGGAAACGGACGGATCGCTCTGTGGGATAAAGCAGGATCAGGGTCTGTGCGTCACTGAGACCGGAGGCCAGTTTGACCGCTGGGATGCCGTGATATCCGTCCTCTACTGCTTCATTTGGGGACACGCGTGGCTTTTCTTTTCCCACGTCATAAACGGCGATCTGAAATTTCCCGGCCGGCACGGGTTCGCCTGGGAGAACGGTCAGGCGGTCCTGAAGGACATCCTGATACAGGGTGTTGATCACTTCAATGTCTGTTTCCGACAAGGTTGGGGAGGCGGTGACAGATGATTTCGCGGCTGCCTGCTTCAGTGCAAGCACCGAGGCCATCGCCTGATCAACGTCCATGGAGATATCACTGCCTCCGCTCGTTCTGCCGAAACTGCTGATCGAAAAGGAGAGTTTCAGCTTGCTCCCGGCAGTCCAGGATTCGTAACGGGCATTCCTGGTCAGATTCACCAGGCACACGGTGGTGTCCACGTTGGTCTGCGTCGGATTGGGATGCCTCACTGTGGGATAGATCAGAACAAGGGTTTGAGCGTCTGCAAGGCAGGAAGCCAGCCTGTCTGCCGGGATGCCGTGGTAGCCGTCCGCATTCGCTTCATCCGGGGACAGGCGGGGCACATTCTCCCCGTATTCCCAGACGGCAATCAGCAGTTTGCCGATTACCTCAGGCTCTCCGGAAAGGATAGGGAGACTGTCTTCCAGCACGGAAGCGTAAAAAGCGTTCACCGCTTCCGTGTCTGTTTCCGCGGATGCGGGAATCAAAACCTGCGCTGCCAGCACCAAAGATAAAAAGAAGATGCAGATGTTTGCGGTCTTACGCTTCATGGTCTGTACCTCCTGATTGACACGATCCGTATCCTGATCGATCCGCGACTGAGCGCTCACTTTGTTGATTTTCTTCTGCTTTGAACAATCAATACATCCAATTCCAGGTGCCATCCTGTGTTATTCCAAAACAATCTCCTCACCAGCCGGGATGATAAGGCGGCCGGGCACATCAAACAATTCTGCCCGTTTTTGATCGAACAGAGAGCCGGGAGCCATATGGTACGGGATGCTGTGCTGCGCTTTCACCAGGTTGGCACAGGCGATTGCTTCATTGATGTCCATATTGAAACGGCCGTCACAAACGAAGAAAGCATAGTGAATATTCCGTTCAGCGAGTTCTGACATTTGAGCCGTTGTGGAGGTGTCTCCGGTGGCGTAGATGGAAACACCATCGGATAAAGTGATCAGCCAGCCCACACAGACATTGATATCATGGTTTCGGTTGTTGCCTGCCTGTACTGCCTCAACTGTCGCATACCCCAAATCATAGGTTTTATACGCACCGTTCACAAGCGCGTCTGTGTTGGAAATGATCCTGCAATCTTCATTTCGATTCCGGATCAGGTTCACTGCATTATGATCCTGATGTCCATGCGATATCAGAATCAGATCGGCGGCCAAATCATATCCATCCCCCGCGTAAGGATCAATGTATATGACCTTGCCTTCACGGGTGACAATTCTGAGGCTGCCATGTCCTTGGTACAGCAGCTTATGTTCGGAAGAAGTTTCGGCGACAGCCGCGCCTATGCCTGTCATGAACATGGCGAGGGAAAGTAGACCGCTGATCCATTTCTTCATGTCTTTTCCTCCCTTTGATTCAATTGCCCATATGAATTGAAGTTCGTCGCTTTTGCTTGTATTTCCTGCAATCGCCGCATCTTTGTCTGACTGAAACCACTAACAATTTCCAGTATATACATACCGGAGGTTCTCCTGAGCAATTTCCGCCAGATGATAAATGGCTTTTACGTCTGTCGCCGGACGATCGGTCATGTGAAAACGGGGGAAGAAACGTGAAATGTGCAGCGGGATTTCATGACCGATGACGTTGCCGCCCGTGTCTTTCAGGCTGGAAATCCAGGCTGTCATCGCGCGCATTTCTTCTTCTGAATCGTTTTCACCGGGCACAATCAGCGCGGTCAATTCCACATGGCAGATTTGCACCGCCCGGGCAATAAACGCTTTCACCATGTTCAGGCTGCCGCACAGCACCTCGGAATAGTAATGCTCGGTGAATCCTTTCAAATCAATAT
>JAFSZW010000546.1 GCA_017458865.1 Clostridia bacterium | reverse complement strand
AGACGGGTAATGGCCAGGCGTAACTGTCAGTCCAGGCAGGAGATGCAAGCATCCGGCCGGCTCGTTTAAACGAAGAAAGCGAGGAAAAGATGAATCTGGATCGATTTGTTTCAGCACAGGAACGGGATTATGCAACGGCACTGTCTGAAATCCGGAATGGGCGCAAGGAATCTCACTGGATGTGGTATATCTTTCCGCAGATCGCGGGACTGGGCTACAGTTCAATGGCCCAGTACTACGCGATCTCTGACATTGAAGAGGCAAAAGCGTATATGCAGCATCCAGTGCTCGGGGCCCGTCTGGTCGAGATATCAAACGCACTTCTCCGGCTTGAGAGCAGCAATGCAACGGCGGTTATGGGATACCCGGACGATATAAAGCTCCGCTCGTCCATGACGCTGTTTATGCTTGCTGCACCGGATGAACCGGTATTCAAAAAGGTTATAGACAAGTATTACGGCGGTGAGCCGGACGAACGGACGATAGCACTGGTGAAATCCGGGAAATGAACCATCCCGGGAAACTGAAAAAGCCCACGAAGTGGGCTTTTTCAGATTACTTTGTGCGGTACTTTGCGTGCAGCGTCACGATGCTATGGGGTTGCTGCGCAGGCAGCTCAATGGACGGTCCGTCCAGTTCCTCAACATCGCTGAAAAGGCGGAGGAATTCTGAAACCGGCCTGATGACATCATAGCCGAATCCGGGGCCGCTGTAATGCATGGGGATGGTAATTTTTGCGCCTACCTGCCGGGCGATATCAGCTGCTGCTGTGGCATCAATGGTGTAGTGGCCGCCGACGGGGATCAACAGGACGTCGCAGTGGCGGATGCGTGCAAGCTGTGCTTCCTGTAGCGCACAGCCCAGGTCGCCGAGATGCACGACAGTGAGTCCTTCGGCTTTCAGAATGTGAATGGTATTCGGTCCGCGGAGTTTTCCCTGCGCGTCATCGTGCCAGGTGGAGATGGTACTGATTTCAAAGGGGGATTTGGCGGAACCGGTTATGCGGATGGCGTCGCGGGCGTTGTGATCGCCATGTTCATGGCTGCACAGCACCTGGTTTGCGGTCTCGTCAAGGGAACCGTATCCGGGAACGGATCCCGGCGAATAGGGATCAAGGAGGATGGTATAACTGTCCGAGGTGATGCTGAAACATGCGTGTCCGTTATAGGTGATTTTCATATGCTGCCTCCTGCTGGAAGAGTTTGAAACTGAGACGGTAAATGCGGGCTGCCCATGAGGTTCAGATGAGTAGATGATCGGTGGTGCTCGCTGCAAAAAGCCATGTCGGCATTGCAGCCATGATGGCTGCCGCAGATCTGTCTGTATGATAGCATGTCCGGGCATGCCAATCAACAGAGAATTTGAAATCACCCCCTTTTATGAACTGAGAAGACGGGCAAAAAGAAAAGAGAGCATTTCTGCTCTCTTAAAAAAGTGATTCCAGATGCACGGGGCAGGTGTCCCGCTGATGTGGATTACTTTACACTGTCTTTCAGGGTCTTGCCGGCCTTGAAGGCAACGCTCTTGCTGGCAGCGATGGTGATGGACTCACCGGTGGAGGGGTTGCGGCCCTGGCGAGCAGCGCGCTCCTTAACGGAGAACGTACCAAATCCGATGAGAGAAACAGATTCGCCCTTTGCAAGGGTATCTGCGATAGAGCTCAGGACGGTTTCTACGGCAGTGCCAGCGTCCTTCTTGGTCAGTCCAGCTGCAGCAACAGCAGCGATCAGTTCAGATTTATTCATGTTTTTCCTCCTGATAATAGTGAAGTTGTTGGACAACGGGGATTATAATAGCACAATATCTCTGCGTTGTCTACAATGATATTGTAAAATAAGCTGACCGATGAAAAAACCTTACAAAATAATTCAAATTACGAACAAAAATACGGGCCTGATCAGCAAATATTCGGGTTTAAGCGGCCTT
>JAFSZW010000545.1 GCA_017458865.1 Clostridia bacterium | reverse complement strand
CACTCGACTGGGTTGTCCCCAACGACCTTAAGAACCTGCCTGCCATCGTTGGCGGCCGTGAGATGGACTTCACCTACGGCGACTGCCAGAAAGAGATGGACATGGTCAACAAGGCCTTCATTGAGGTCATGATTGAGGGCGATGCGAATGGCCGCGGTTTCCAGTATCCGATCCCGACCTACTCAATCACCCGCGACTTCGACTGGTCCGAGACAGAGAACAACAAGCTTCTCTTTGAGATGACCGCCAAGTACGGCACGCCCTACTTCTCCAACTACATCAACTCGGATATGGAGCCGAGTGATGTCCGGTCCATGTGCTGCCGTCTGCGTCTCGATCTTCGCGAACTGCGCAAGAAGAGCGGCGGATTCTTCGGTTCCGGCGAGTCCACCGGTTCTGTCGGTGTGGTCACGATCAACATGCCGAGAATCGCTTACCTGGCCACGGATGAAGCGGACTTCTACAAGCGGCTTGACAACCTCATGGACATTGCCGCCCGCAGCCTCAAGACCAAGCGGACGGTTATCACCCAGCTGCTTGACATGGGCCTCTATCCGTACACCAAGCGCTATCTCGGTCACTTCAACAACCACTTCTCGACCATTGGCCTCATCGGCATGAACGAAGTGGGCCTGAACGCCAAGTGGCTGAAGAAGGATCTCACGCATCCTGAGACCCAGAAGTTCACCAAGGAAGTCCTGAACCACATGCGCGAGCGCCTCAGCGACTATCAGGAGAACTATGGCGACCTTTACAACCTTGAGGCAACGCCGGCCGAGTCCACCACTAACCGTTTCGCCAAGCACGACAAGGAACTCTATCCGGACATCGTGACGGCAAACATGAATGGAACGCCGTACTACACCAACTCCTCCCATCTGCCCGTGGGATTCACCGAGGACGTCTTTTCTGCACTTGACATCCAGGACGAGCTCCAGACGCTTTACACCTCCGGTACCGTCTTCCACGCCTTCCTCGGCGAGAAGCTGCCCGACTGGAAAGCTGCAGCAAACCTCGTCCGGAAGATCGCGGAGAACTACAAGCTGCCGTACTACACCATGTCACCGACCTATTCCGTTTGCCGTGAACACGGTTATCTGACAGGTGAACAGTACACCTGCCCCATCTGTGGTCAGAAGACAGAGGTCTACAGCCGCATTACCGGTTACTATCGTCCGGTTCAGAACTGGAACGATGGCAAGGCGCAGGAATTCAAGGACCGCAAGGTGTACAACATTGGCCGTTCCGTCCTGACCCATCAGGGACCGCGCATGAGCTTTGATGATGCCGCTATGGAGGCAGCCTTTGAACGGTCCTGCTGTGCCCCGATGGAACCCATCATCGCAAAAGACCTGGGCGCAGACACGGAACCGGTTGAGACGCCCGCAGCATCTCCCGCTCCCTTGACAAAGGATGAGGCTGCGCCCGCCCGTGAGGCTGTGCAGGCTGAGGACAGGCCTGCCGCAGATACCGGGATCCTGCTGTTCAAGACGCCCACCTGCCCGAACTGCAAGGCAGCCATGGCACTCCTTGACCGCGCAGGCGTTGCCTATCTTGCCGTCAACGCCAATGAAGAGAAGGATCTGGTTGCACGGTATGACGTCAAGCAGGCGCCGACCCTTGTCATCCCGTCTGCTGATGGCTTCGAGAAGTACCGCGGTGTCTCTGACATTAAGGGCTGGCTCATGCATCGCGCTTAAGTCAGCGGAGGACACTTATGTATGATATTATTGTAGTGGGTGGAGGGCCAGCCGGTATGACGGCAGCCCTCTACGCGCTTCGCAACGGAAAATCCGTTCTGGTTATTGAGAAGAACGGTTTCGGCGGACAGATCACCCATTCCCCCAAGGTAGAAAACTACCCGGGAACCCTTTCCATGAGCGGAAATGAGTTCGCTGAGCATCTGCTTGACCAGATAATGGCTCAGGGCGCCGAAATTGAATTTGAGAATGTCCTGAGCGTCACCGATAACGGGAACCTCAAGTCCGTCATCACTGAGGAAGGGCACACATTTGAGGCCCATGCTGTCATTCTCGCCACAGGCGTCCGGCACCGCATGCTCGGACTCGAAGGTGAGCAGGAACTGGTCGGCGAGGGCATCTCTTTCTGCGCAGTCTGTGATGGTGATTTTTACGCCGACAAGCCTGTCTGTGTCGCCGGGGGCGGCAATTCCGCACTGCAGGAAGCGATCCTGCTGTCGGATGTCTGCAGCGGCGTCACAATTCTGCAGGACCTGCCCTTCTGTACCGGTGAACAGCGTCTGCAGGATATTCTCCGCGAGAAAAAGAATGTCCGGATTCTGACAGGTGTCAGGATCACCGCGCTCAACAAAGACGGCAGCCATCTCATCGGCGTCACCGCGCAGCATGTGGACTCCGGAATAGAAGAACTCGTCCCCTGTGAGGGTCTTTTCGTAGCCATTGGCCTGATTCCGGAAAATGATGCCTTTGCCTCTCTTGCAGCGCTTGACAGCTACGGCTACTTCGATTCAGACGAACAGTGTCTTACAAAGACACCCGGCATCTATGTAGCCGGCGATTGCCGCAGAAAGGGTGTTCGACAGCTGACAACCGCCGTTGCCGACGGTGCAACTGCTGCGCTGGCTGCCTGCCGCGGCCTGAACAGTCCTGCCTGACCTCAGGTGCGGACACCGGCTCATTATCGAATCAACTCTCCAGATAAAAAAAGCTGGCAGTGTTTTCCAGGTGAAAACACTGCCAGCTTTTGTATTAATCGGTATAATCAGCGATTGGTATAGATCTTGAGCTTATGTCCCGCGACGATGTGATCCGGATCGGCGATGTTGTTCCACTGCACCAGCTTGCTGACGCTCACAGCAAAGCGGTTGGCGATCTTGGTCAGGGTGTCGCCGCGAACGATCGTGTAGCTGATCCAACGGGCCTGGCCCGCGCCGCCTGCAGCCTCATTCAGCTGCTCATCATTCAGTTCCTGAACATTCTTGATCTCTTCCATGGTAGTGTCTCCTTTACTTTTATTCGTTTATTGTTCTGCCTTTCCGCTCCCTGAGCATCAGGGCTATCCGACTGCGGATCAGATCCGCTAATCTGCCTTTCAGCAATCCCTGGTTTTGTCCGTCATTCAGCGCTCTTCCCTTATGGATCACCCCGGTAGCAATTACCGTCTGGAGTGAATGGAGAGGCGCTGTCCCGCGACAAGCCAGTCAGGATCTTCAATGACGTTCCACTGGCACAGATCAGCCACCGTCACGCCATAGCGGTTGGCAATCTTGCCGAGCGTATCACCGCGCATAACTACATATGTAATCCAGCGGGAATGACCGGCTCCACCGGCCGCCTCGTTCATCGCATTGTCCTCGATAGACTGAGCATTGACCTTCATCTCATCGTTCATGACAATCCTCCAATCTATGAAGCTTTCGCGTTCACGCTCGTGCCTTACCAGCGAAAGATCATTTGCTTTACACTTGTATATACGAGCGTCAGGAAGATATGGCAGTAATATTTCAAAAAAAAATTGAAAAAAAGTTTCCGGGAACTTTCCGGCACGGTCCGCAGCACCCATATCACGCTGTTTCCGTCTGCCCTCAATACGTTTTTTATCCCCTCAACAGTGTACCAGCAAAGGTCTGCCAGGGAAACGTG
>JAFSZW010000544.1 GCA_017458865.1 Clostridia bacterium | reverse complement strand
CGTGCATCAGCCGTCCTCCTACGTCTATCGTGACGGCATGGATGCTGCCATTGAAGACGGCTATGTGCTGAACATTGCCGAGCACCTCGACTGGTGCCCGAACTATGTCAGCTGGATGGACAACCTCGAGTATGGCAAGAAGGACTGCTATACCGATACCGGCAAGATGTACGGCATGTGGGGATTCTGGAAGAACATGGAATCCGGTTATGCCGACCAGGGCATCTCCATCCGCAAGGACTTCCTCGACAAGGTCGGCAAGGACGTTCCGACCACCTACGCTGAGTGGGAGGATGTCCTGACCGCGTTCAAGGATCAGCTGGGCATTGCCGCGCCGTTCTATACGAGCAAGTACGGCATTGACTATGGCGAGTTCATGGCCGGCTTTGGCATCGCACCTTACTGGTACATGGAAGATGGTAAGATCAAGTACGGCCCGCTCCAGGATGCCTACAAGGATTACCTGACCATGATGCACGACTGGTATGAGAAGGGCCTCCTGGATCCCGACTTCTCCACCCGTCAGTCCACCGGCGTTGCTGCTGATAACGACATGATCCTCAACGACAAGATCGGCGCCCTGATCGACTGGGGCACCCGTATGACAGACGCCTACATCAGCCGCGGCGCCACCAATCCCGAGTTCTGGGCCGTCGCTGCAACGCAGCCCAAGAAGAATGCGGACGATCCGGATCCGGCGTTCCGCGTGGCCACCAACAACTATCACTCCATGACCGGTTACTGCCACTCCATCAGCGCCGACAGCGAGCATGCTGAGCTGGCCGTCCGCTGGATGGATGCCTTCTATGCCGAGGACAACTTCTGGAATGCCAACTATGGTATTGAATCAGAGGAGGGCCGTGTATGGTACAAGGCCGAGGACGGCCACCGCATTGGCGACTACAACTTCCGTTATTCGAATCCGGACGGCATGAACTCCGCCACCGTACTCGTCAAGTACTGGTCCAAGAACCCGCCCATCCGCGTTGAGGCTGCTCAGATCGAGCAGATGCCGGCAGAGCGCTCAGTGGCTCACAAGATCTGGACCACCTACGAAGCGAAGAACTTCATCCCGACCAACCTGACCAAGACCGTGGATGAGGGCACCGAGTATTCAAGCCTTTATACGGACATTGAGACCTACGTGCAGGAGTGCAACGTGAAATTCATCATGGGCCAGATGAGCCTGGATGAGTATGACGCCTACCGCGATACCCTGAGAAGCATGGGCATCGAGCGCTGCATTGAGCTGCAGCAGGCTGCTCTTGACCGCTACTTCGCCCGTTAATTCCGGCACAATCACAGATTTATTGGGAGCGGGCCCTCAAACCCGCTCCCTTTAAGAGATGTTTGGAGGGGCATCGTCCGTGGCTAAAGCAAGTGCAGGCCAGACGGTGAGGCCGGCCGCCAGAAAGCGCTCCTGGGCGAGTATTGTGGCCCGGGACTTCCGGAATAACCGCGCGGTTTATCTGATGGCGCTCCCGGTACTGGCTTATTTTATCATTTTCAACTATATCCCCATGACGGGCATCGTCATGGCATTTCAGAAATTCCAGATCAAAAAGGGCATCTGGGGCAGCAGATTCATAGGCCTTGACAACTTTGTCCGCTTTTTCAATTCCCCGTATGCCTGGCGGACCATCCGCAACACGCTGCTCATCAGCGTATACGGTCTCATTTTTTCCTTCCCGCTGCCCATCGTATTCGCGCTCTGTCTCAACGAGGTGCGCAATACCACGTTCAAAAAGGTCACACAGACCATCTCCTACCTGCCGTATTTCATCTCTGTCGTGGTCGTCGTCTCCATTCTGTTTGATTTCTGCAAATCAGAGGGAGCACTGACCAAACTCGCAGAGGTATTCGGGTGGACTGGCGGTGCCCTGATTTCATCGCCCAGCTGGTTCCGCACGCTGTATGTGGGGTCAAACCTGTGGCAGCATCTGGGCTATAACAGCATTATCTTTATCAGTGCACTCGCCGCCATTGACCCGCAGCTTTATGAGGCAGCCACCATAGACGG
>JAFSZW010000543.1 GCA_017458865.1 Clostridia bacterium | reverse complement strand
TGATTCCGTGATAATTTGATGCAATGACGCACGCCAAAATGGCGCATGCTGCCATTGGCAATATGCGCCTTCGATCCAATAATCTGAACAGCCGATCAAATTCTGATCTGCATGCCTGCTTCAGCAAGCCTGGTATTCGTGAAAATGTCCCTTGCCTCATTCAGAAGCTTGCCTTTGTCGAATAAGGGATTTAGGTGACTTAAAACCAATTGTCCAGCGCGGCTGTCCCTGGCAAGTCGTGCACAGCCGGATGGATTCATGTGCGGCTTACTGGGTGCCCATACCTCGCTGGTAAGTCCACAGTCTGCCAATATTGTGTCAGCACCTGAGCAAAAAAGCTCAATCTCTGCGCATTCGTTCGTATCACCGGTATAAACAAAAACTGCATCATCGCCGATGATTTTTATTGCATATGTTTCAACGGGATGCTTTACGCGTGTAAACTGGACAGCGAATTCACCAATCTGCAAATCCTGTGGCGGAAAGGCATCCAACTTGCCTCTGATAAGTCTGCGGTTTTCCGAAGGTGTTTCCTGACAGATCACTTTAAAAGACTCGATGTCATAAAAGTCCAGCATATAGCTCAGCACAGTCACATCGCTCATGTGATCAAAATGCAGGTGGCTTAAAATGAGGGCATCAATGCTGTTCAGAGACGAAAGCTCAAGCAGTCTTGAAAGCGTTCCACTGCCAAGATCCAGAACAAGCTTTGTTCTATTGCTGTCGGACTCAACGAGATAACCGGAGCATGCGCCGCCCTGGTCCGGAAAAGGGCCGTTGCATCCGAGAATGCTTAGTTTCAAATGATACTCCTTTCAAAAAACTGCCCCTTTTAGAGAGGCAGTTTTCGCAGACAACGTGTATTATTTATACATTGGACCATAGGCAGCGCAGGCGCGGTAGTCAGCTCCCTCTTTGTCCATGCCAAAAGCGTTCCAGCTGGCAGGACGGAAAATCATATCTTCCGGAACATTATGCATGGCAATGGGGATGCGCAGCATCGAGCAGAAAGTAATCAGGTCTGCACCGATGTGGCCGTAGCTAATGGCGCCGTGATTGGCTCCCCAGTTATTCATGACAGAATAGGCGTCCTTAAACGGCCCTTCCTTGCCGTTTGTTCTGGGCGCGAACCAGGTACAGGGCCAGGTGTAATCTGTGCGTTTCCAGAGGACATCAGTTACTTCGGCAGGCAGGTTTACTGTCCAGCCTTCTGCGATCTGCAGCATCGGGCCTAACCCCTTGACGAGATTCAAACGGATCATTGTGACGGGCATCTCACAATCTGTTACAAAGCGGCTGGAGAAGCCGCCACCGCGGAAATAACCCATGTCAGCATAATTCCACGTGGTGTTTGCCATGATGCGATCCTGATCTTCAGGCGTAACATCCCACCACTGTTTCATAACGCGCTGACCGTTTTCGTCAATAGCCTGGCCGTTGGCGTCAAGGCAGCACGCTCCGGAATTGATCAAATGAATAAAACCGCCTGCCTCTTTTGCTACGCCTTCGAGCTCGTATCCTGCAGCTTTTTTAACAGCCTCAGGGCTCCAATAGGTACGAACATCTGCGAACATTTGAGCACGGTTGGTCAGCAGCTTCATAAACATCATTCCGATGCCGTTGAGTGTATCGTTTTCAGTTGCGAGGATGTACGGTTCTCTCGCACCGTTCCAGTCAAAGCTCGTATTGAGCAGCGCTTCGGGATAGTCGCAGTTCGGGTAGAAATCTGTCCACTGCCGCTGTCCCTGGAAACCGGCTGCAAGCGCATTATGGCCAACCATTTCCTCTTCGCGGCCTTTAGGCAGCTTGGGATTGCCGTTCATGAGATCCTTGATGATACACATCATTTTAACAGTGAATTCCCAGTCGGCATCTTTAGCCTTGCGGCTTTTTTGCATATCTTCCGGGTTCTTGTCAAAACCCTCGATGGCTTTTGCCTTAGTCCACTCGAGCGCCTTTTTGTATTCCTTCTTGTCGTAGATGCCTTCAGTCATGCGGCGAATGATCTCGACTTCATCAACAGATTCCACACGCATGCCCAAATACTCTTCAATGAACTCGGGATTGATGATTGAGCCTGCAATACCCATACAGATCGAACCGATCTGCAGGTAGCTCTTGCCGCGCATGGTGGCAACGGCGACAGCTGCCCTGCCGAATCGAAGCAGCTTTTCCCTGACATCATCCGGAATCTCAGTATTATCGG